>JADFNQ010000154.1 GCA_022563285.1 Chloroflexota bacterium
CCATACCTCCGCGCCCTTGGGCAGCACCTTGCGCAGGAGCGCCTCCACCTCTTGCATCCCGCACAGGAGGCCATCGCTGCGAGGGAAGACCTCCATCGTGGCGATGGGATTCAGCCCTTCCGCCTCCATCACCTGGCGGGTGCGCAGGAAGTAGACGTCAGCGGTATCGCCGGCGAGGACATGGGGCGCCGGCTGGAACAGCTCCTCGCTCACTGATGCCTATCCGATGGGGGCGCCGGTCACTTCCGCTCCAAGCACCGTCTTGAGCTGGTGGAGGGCGAACTTGTGGGCGTCGGAATCGAAGGTTGCAACGCAGTCCGCAGGGACTTCGACGGCGTAGTCTCGGCTGCGGGCGTCGTTGACGGTGTAGAGCACGCAGATGTTGGTGCAGTCGCCGACGACGATGATCTTGTCTGGGTTCAGCTCCTTGAGCCGCCGCTCCAAGTTAGTCTCGAAGAAGGCGGAGTAGCGCCGCTTTGGGATGATCTCGTCCACGAACTCCTGGAGCTCGGGGATTACCTCCGGCTCCTCGGTACCGCGAATGCAGTGGGGCGGGAACATCTTGAACTCGAGGTCGTCGGGGTCGTGGGTGTCGCAGAGAAAGATGATGTGGGAGCCCCCGGCCTTCTCCTTCCGTAGCAGGTTCTGGATGCGAGGGATGATCTCGCGGACAGGGGGGCCCACGTAAAGGTTGTGGCCCTCTTCACAGAAGCCGCGCACCATGTCCGCCACCAGGACGACGTTGGGCATGTGCTGCTACCTTCTAGCGACGGAAAATGAGCCGACGCATGACGACCGTCTCGCTCACAGCGTAGGAGCCCGCGGGGAGCTCGCCGTTACGCCGGGTGGTGAGGGCCTTGGGCTTGGCTGGCCTACGCAGCGCCGGAAGCCGCAGCGCCACCTTGGCGAGGGCGCTCAGGCCGACCTCCGCGGCCACGCCCAGCGCCACCAGCGCCGCGCCGCGGGCCAGAACGGGCGTGGCCCGGCTCCAGACGGTGGGGTGGGTGGGGCGTCGCTTGACCGGTAGACGGGGGTTCCTGAGCTCCGCGCCACACCTCCGGCAGTAGCTGTCCGCCCGTGAAGAGTAGCCGCCGCAATTCTCACATCGCATGGGGACCTCCAACGAAATCGAGGCGTTTGCCCTATTATAGCAACCTCTTGCGAGGCCCCTCAAACGCGCATCTATCGAGCTATACGTTTGCCCGGGCCACGATGTGCTCTATCTCCTCCGTGAGGTCGTAGCCGGCGGTCTCCTGCCCCTGGGCGTCAACGACCCGCTTATCGCGAATACGCACCCGCCCCTCGGCGAAGGCGCGTAGAGTCTCGACCACCAGCGGCAGCTCCCGCGCCACGCCCTGGCGGCGGATCTCCTGGAAGAGGGCATTCTCCTCTCCCTCCGCGGCCTTAACGGCGTCCACGCCGCGCTGCTCCATCTCATGCCACATCTCGTCGAATGTAGGGCCGCGGAGGGGATAGACGCAGTAGGTGACGGGCGGCCCCATGTCCAGCTCCGTGGTGGCCAGGTGCATGCGCCCGCCGGAATGATCCGCACCCCGCTCCATGAGCCACCAGATCACCTCCTGCCAGGTCCCGGGCGGGCCGTCCGGCGCAGCGGGATGAAGGTTCAGAAGGTCGTACCGCTCGCACATGACCTCGGTGCCGATGAGCATGTAGCCCGCCAGGATGCCGAGGTCGAACGGGTAGGGCTCCAGCCGGCGGATCACCTCCCGGTCGAAGTCATGCCGCCACTGGGGGAGCGGTTCCCCTGGCTTGGCCGGTCTCTCACCGCATTCGCGCCGGAAGCGCAGGGTGGACAGACACACCAGGGACAGGCCGTAGCCGCGCACCTGCTCGAGGAACTGATCGGTCTGCGGGCTCTGGCTCGGCTCCCGGTTGCAGAAGACGACCTCGATCCGTGCGTCCAGCCGCCCGGCCGAGATCTCGTCTTGGGCTGCGGCCAGCAGACGCCGCGATCCGGGGCCGCGGCCGCTGGAGAACCAGCCTAGCCTAAGCATCGGTGGGCCTCCAGCCCAGCTTTCGCCGCAGCCAGGCGTAGCGGCTGAGCAGGTGCACCAGCGATGAGGACGGCCGGCCGACCAGCGTGCCCCAGCGCAGCGCCTCCAGGAACTCCTGCACACCCTCGTAGTCCGGGGCCTCCACGTATACGCGCCCGATCTCCCAGGGCGAATGGGCGTCGCTCACGGCCACCGCTACCAGCCCGTGCTCCCCGGCGAGGCGGGCCGCCTCGTCGTTGTCCCGGCCCAGCGTGGTGCGGGCGTTCATCACCTCGACGATATCGACCAGCGGGGCCAGGTGCGCCAGGCCTTCGGCGCCGACGCCACCGCGGAACCGGTCCGTTGGGTGTGGCAGCGATACCAGTCCGCCCTGGCTGCGGATGCGCTCTATCGTATCCTGGGCGCTCAGCCCCGGCGGCACCTCCTCGCTCAAAAAGAGGCCGATGATCTCGCCTTCCGCGGAGCGTATCTCCTCGCCAACGATGACCCGGAAGGGCGCGATCTCCTTCACGGCCAGCGCCCCGTGGATCGTGTTGTGATCCGTGACGGCTACGCAGGTGATCCCCTTGCGCACACAGGCCTGCACCAACCGTTGGGGGGAGGTTATGCCGTCCGGCGAGTAGTGCGTATGGGTGTGCAGGTCGATGCGAAGGGGCCGCTCCTCGCTCATTCGAGCGGGATCTCCTCCTCTGCCTCAACGGTGTACGGCTCCTGCTCCTCACGCAGGGCGGCGAACTCCTCCTGCAGCTTGCTGACCTTCAGCTCCGCCTGCTGGAGCAGCTCCTGGCAGCGGCTGGCCAGCTTCATCCCCTCCTCGTACAGCAGCAGCGACTGCTCCAGGGTGAGGCCGCCCTCCTCCAGCTGCGCCACGGACTCCTCCAGCCGCTTGTACAGGGTCTCGAAGTCCTGCGGGCCGCCGCGCCCAGCCGGGGACGCCTTCTTAGAAGCCATACTGCCTCGATACCTCCGCCGGGAACTTACCGTCGCGCACGTGCACCGTCAGCCGGTCGCGACCGCGAACCTGTCCGACGCTGGTGACGACCTGCTTGTCCTCTCGCATCTGGACGACCGCGTATCCGCGGGCCAGCGTTCGCTGCGGGTCCAGCGACCTGAGCTGGGCGGCGAAGCTGCTTAGCCTCTCGCCGCGGCGGGCAGTGGCCCGCTCTATGGCGACCTCCGTCGCCAGGGCAAGCGCGGCCAGGCGCTCCCGGAGCCGTGTCGGCTCCGGCTGGGCCCGGCGCAGTCGCTGGAGGGCCTGGCCCATGCCGGCGCGCCCCTGGTTCACCCGGCCAGCCGTCCAGGTGTGGAGCGCCAGGGCCATCCCTTCGACGCGGCGCGTCACCTCAGGGCGGTCTGGCAGCGCCGTCTCGGCCGCGGCCGAGGGCGTAGGGGCCCGCACGTCCGCAACGTAGTCGGCGATGGTGTGGTCAGTCTCATGGCCGACGCCGCTCACCACGGGCACGCGGCTGCCGTACACGGCACGCGCCACGATCTCCTCGTTGAACGGCCAGAGCTCTTCGATGGATCCGCCGCCGCGGGCGATGATGATGACGTCGATGTCGGCCTCATCGTTCAGGCGACGCAGCGCCGCGACGATGCCGGCTGCCGCCTCCGCACCCTGCACCGTCGTGGGCGCGAGGACGATCTCGGTCAGCGGCCAGCGCCGCCCGGCGACGTTACAGATATCGTGGAAGACGGCCCCGGTGGGCGAGGTCACCACCCCCAGGCGGCGCGGGAACGGCGGCAGCGGCCGCTTTCGGGCCGGGTCGAACAGCCCCTCGGCCTCGAGCTGCTCCTTCAGCCGCTCGAACTGGGCTGCCCAGACGCCGATTCCCGCCGGCTGAACAGAGTCCACGATTAGCTGGAGGTCGCCGCGGGCCTCGTATAGGGAGACGTTGCCGTGGGCCAGCACCTGGGTGCCGTTCTCCACTGGGGCGCCGCCGTGGGCGCGACGGAACATCACGCAGCGGATCTGCGCCTCCTCGTCCTTGAGGGTGAAGTAGAGGTGGCCGGCGCTGGAGCGGTTCAGGTTGGAGACCTCGCCCTCCACCCAGATGTTGGACAGCCGCAGGTCGCTCTCGATGAGCGCCTTGAGGTATTGGGCCAGCCAGGAGACGCTGTA
>JADFNQ010000155.1 GCA_022563285.1 Chloroflexota bacterium
GCTGAAGGAAGCCCACCTGCATCAGGTACGGCTCGTACACGTCCATGATCGTGTCCGCCTCCTCGGAGATGGAGGCGGCGATCGTCTCGATGCCGACGGGCCCGCCGTCGAACTTCTCGATGATGGCGCGCAGCACCTTGTGGTCGACCTCGTCCAGGCCCAGCTCGTCCACGTCCAGGCGGATCAGCGCCTCCCGGGCCACCTCCGGCGTGATGACACCTTCGGCCCGAACCTGGGCGTAGTCGCGCACGCGTCGCAGCAGCCGGTTGGCCACTCGCGGGGTGCCACGGGAGCGACGCGCGATCTCGGCGGCGCCGTCATCCTCGAAGGGCACATCCAGGATGGCGGCGCTGCGGCGGACGATGATGTCGATCGCCGTCTCGTCATAGAAATCGAGCCGGTAGACGGCGCCGAAGCGGTCGCGCAGGGGCGGGCTGAGCATGGCGTAGCGGGTAGTGGCGCCGATGAGGGTGAAGCGGGGCACGGAGAGACGGACGCTGCGGGCGCCCGGCCCCCGGCCCAAAACGATGTCCAGCGCGAACTCCTCCATCGCCGGGTAGAGCACCTCCTCCGCCGCCCGCGGCAGCCGGTGCACCTCATCGATGAACAGGATGTCGTTCTCCTGGAGGCCGGTGAGGATCGATGCCAGGTCACCCGCCCGCTCGATGGCGGGCCCGGAGGTGATGCGGATGGACACGGACATCTCGTGGGCGATGATGTGGGCGAGGGTGGTCTTGCCCAGGCCCGGCGGCCCGTACAGGAGGTGGTGGTCCAGCGGCTCCCCGCGCTGCTGGGCGGCGGCTACGGCGATGGCCAGGTTGTCCTTTATCTTCTCCTGGCCGACGAACTCTTCCAGGCGGCGCGGCCGCAGGGTGGTGTCCAGGGCCAGTTCGTCTTCCTGTAGCTTGCCGGAGGTGATCCGCGTCGCCGATTCGTCCATACCTGTCCTGAGCCTATCGAAGGGCCTGTCCTGAGCCTGCCGAAGGGGTTGGTTCGAATAGTTGTGCTATTCGTCGCCCATTATAGCGGCGACGCGGGGGTTGTCCAAGCCCGTGGGCTTATTCCGGCACCGGGCTCGTCACACCCCGCCCAGGCTCAGCCGCTGCTGGTACGCGGGTCGCTCACCCGTGGAGTAGCGCAGGTCTATGCCCAGCACCCGCCGCTTGGCGGCGCTGAGACCGGCGAGGGCGTCCGTCACCCCGATGACATCGTACAGCTCCTGGCCGCAGTTCACCGGCACCGCGATCTCACCGTCCTCGGTGGCCAGCGCCGCCTTCCGTAGCACGGCGTCGCCCCGGTCCTCCGCCTGCGCCACCGTCGTCAGGTTGGTGTCCTGCACCTGAACCAGACGGTCGTATACGTCCTCCACGGCGGGCCAGTCCAGCCGCTCGACGAACACGGCGTCGCCGAACACCTGCGCCCGGTTCGTCTCCGCAGCGACCGCCCGGTAGCGACCGCGCAGGAGAGGATGATCCGTGCCGTAGGCGTATGCGACGGACTCCGAAGCCAGCGGCTCCTTGAGGAACGCAAACTCGCCGTGCAGATAGATAACGTCCGGCAGGAACGCCAGCAGGCGCCGCACCGCCGTCAGCCCCGACTCGCCGGGATGGACGGTGAACGCGGGGAAGAGGTTGGCCGCTTCGCTGCTGCCGCCCACGGAGGTGAACTCCATTCCGGCGCGGGCGAACAGGAACTGGAGGATGCCGAAGATATTCTTCTCGCCGGCTGCCCAGACGTACTGCCGGCGCGCCCGCCAGGCGGCCAGCAGCGACCAGCCGTCGCTGCCGTGGAGGACGGCGGCCGCCTGCCCGCCGCCGGAGACTAGCTCTGCCCCGTCCACCCAGAAGGCGGGCCCGAGGGAGGCCTGCGGGCCGCTCGCCGTGACGTAGCCGGGGCTCACGCGCACCTCAGCGCCCGCCTTCAGCAACGGCAGGCCGCCAAGAGAATAGCGGCCGTCGTCGTTGCGTAGGACCAGCCGCAGCCGACCGCTGCCCGGGCGCTCTTCCACCGTCGCCTCGAGGACGTCGGCGGTGACATCGAGCGAGCCGTCGTCCAGAGTAGCCGTCCACACCCCCGACGGCGCCGAAAGCCAGACGTCGGTCGCGCTGTGGGCTACCGCCAGGCCGAACTCGGACGCGAAATCGAAAGGGACGGGCTCCCGCCACAGGTTATCGGCGTAGGCGGCCGTCGCCGGAGAGTAGCTGTGGTAGGGCCGGGCGTAGGCCTGGCTCCCCGTGTACTTCTCGATCAAGGTGAGGCGGAAGGTGTCCGGCTGGCCCAAGAAGGGCGCCCGGAAGGTGACCGACGAGCCGCTGCTGGCCCGCATCACCTCCCGCAGCGCCGACCAGGTGTCCGGCGCCTGGGAGAAGCCGTCCCCGTAGACCACAGTCCATACGAAGGCGTCGCCGTCCGCGTCCTCCCCCGCCACCGCCACGTTGAAGTCCGCCGCGTGGTAGCAGGCGAGCCCGCTGACGGCGGCCACGCTGTTGCTCCAGGCCACCGGCCCTCCCCAGGAGCCGCCGCTGCGCTTCACGGCGTATACCGTGGCGCCGACGGAGTACACGACCAGCGCGTCCCCGTTCGACTTCAGGTCGGCGGCCAGCCAGGTGACCGCCGTGGGGGCGGTGGCCACCGTCACCGCCGCGCCCAGGGTGGCGCCGTTGTCGCTGCTCTCCCGCAGCCTGACGTCCTTCGCGTTAGCGTCTACGTACAACAGCAGGACGTTCGCCCCCTCGCTGCACAGCGCCACGTCCGCGCCGGCGGCAGCGCCCAGGTCCGTCCAGGAGGAGAAATCGCTGGCCGGGCCGGGGTTCGTCACCCGCTGGTAGAGCAGCCGGCCGGCGTCGACACGGGCCCGCAGCAGCGAGCCGTCGCCGGGCATCGTCGCCGCGTGGTAGCCGTCCGCCTCGGAGCCGGTGTACAGCCGCTGAAAGGCCAGCCGCCGAATGCCGCCGATGCGGTCGGCGATGGTGACCTGGAGGTAGGGGACGGCGGAGGCGCTGCGCTGGGCGGCCAACAGTTCCGGCGACAGGCTGCGCATAGCGCCCGCATGCTACTGGGGACAGTGCGGTATGTGTAAGGGGAGAGTGGCAGGGGCTATCTCGCCCCAAATTCCTCCACGCACCAGCGCATATCGCCCGAGACGGCACAGCCCACCCCCATCTCCGTGTACGGCTCGCCCAGCAAGACGCTCCTGTGCGTCGAGCTGTCCAACCAAAGCGTGATGACCGAAGCAGGACTGCCGACGACGGGGCCCAAGTAAAGGATCTCGCCCAGCCAGACGCCCTTGTAACCGACTGCTTCTGTCCGAGTGGCCCCAGTGGCGCCACTGGGATCAGTGTGATCGAACCAGCCGTACTGGGCCATGAGAGCCGCATAGGACTGGGCAGCGCTCGTCAGGGGAGCGTTCAACGGAAGGGGCGTGAGGCCCTGACTGGCGCGGGCCTCGTTTGTGGCTGATAGGAGCTCGCTGGAGAAGGTGTCCAGCGGCGGCGGCCGAGGCGGAAGAGACGTCGGCGTAGGTGGCGGGGCCGGCGTGGGCGCGGGCGTGGGGGTCGGCGTAGGTACAGGGGTAGGGGCGGGGGCGGGCGTGGGCGTGGGCGTGGGTTTGGGTGTGGGTGTAGGCGTGGGTGTCGGTGTAGGCGTGGGCGTGGGCGTGGGCGTGGGCGAGAGGGCGCTCAGGAGGCGTATGTCACGGCCTAGCGAGACGGGCGGTTTCTGAGGCTCGCCCACGGCGGAGTTCACCGCTGCCAATAGGACAAGCGAAACCAAGACAGCGGTTGCTGTCAGTAGAAGCCATTGCTGCCACCTGCGCATGTGAATAGACTCGGCTCGAGATCTCCTCCGGCCTCATGAACTCAACCTGATTCAACAGGGCAGTTGGGGAGAAATTACGTAATATTAACGGATTATCGATAATCTGATATGAAAGATAGAAGCCGGCTAGCGTCGCCATAACCTTCAGCCCGCCTTCCGGCCCCGGCACGCTTCCGCTCATCTCGTTTGCCATCCGGTCAGCGCCCTCTGCCACTTCCCCCTACCAGATGCAGAACGCGCGTTCTAGCATGGGGCCACAAACCAGATCACGCACAAGGAGGTTCCCGCCCCATG
>JADFNQ010000156.1 GCA_022563285.1 Chloroflexota bacterium
CGCTGCGCGGGCCCGCTGCGCCAGCCGCCGCTCCAGCTCCGCGCCCTCCTCACGCCCCGTCTCGGAGAAGCGGGCCGTGAACAGCTGCAGCGCCCGCGCGCCCTTCGCGGCGCAGTCGTCAACGAGGTCCAGCACGGCCGCCGCGGGGATGCAACAGATGACGTAATCGACCCCGCCCGGCACCTCCCGCAGCGAGGGGTAGACGGGCAGCCCCAGGATCTCCTCTGCGCGGGGGTTCACGGGGTAGATATCGCCGGAGTAGCCAAACTTCTGGAGTGAGTTGACGTAGTCGTAGCCGGGCGTGTTGGGGTTGGCGGAGGCGCCCACCACCGCGATGGAGCGGGGGTGGAAGATCGCCTCTATCTCGGCGGCGATGTCAGGGGGTGCGCGCTCAGGGTTGGGCATCGTCCTTCCGCTATGGGGGTCGCGGCCAGTTTAGCGGAAGAGGAGAGGGCCCTCAAGGCTGGGGCAGGCTGCTGGGGCCGATTGGGGGGTACTCGCCACTCGAAGGGGGTGGCCCGTCTCCGGTTGGGTGGTCCGGCTGCGCCTCGGGCTCGCCTTTGGGCGGCGTGCTCTCAGCGGCGGTCGCCGGTCTCGATTGGAAGCGCTCCCAGAGGGCGAAGCCGGTGTGCCCCGCCACGGCCGCAAGGACGATAGCGATGCCGATGATCAGCAGGGTGAGGAAGGTGCTGGACAGGTCTCCCGCCGGAGGGGAGAGCGCCTGGGCCAGGGCGGCGCCGATCCCGTCCCCACCGGGGTCCATGGTGACCTCCTTGGCGATGAGCCACAGGCCCGCGAACGGGGCGGTCCCGACGGCGAGGACGACGCCCACGCTGCCCAGACGGCCGAAGCGGTGACTGAACAAGAGCAGCGGGATGGCGAGGACTACGATGGGTATGAGGGAGAAGGTGAAGATGCGCTGAATCGTGTCGTGGGAACCCCTGGTCAGAAGGCCGAATGGGCCCAGGTTGGAATCTCCGCCGTCCCCCTCCAATGCTCCTTCGGAGTCGGCCCCGGTGGCGTCCTGGAAGTACTGTTCGACTGCCTCTGGCCCTTCAGTGTAGAGCGTCTCCGCTATGCGCCCGACGACGAGATCAACCGCTTCGTCATATGAGAGGCCGACGATCTCGTGGCCTCTGACGGGCAGGGTGGCGCCTTCGATGGTGAACTCCTGGTCCGGGCTGGCGGCGGCCAGAGCCTGCAGCTCCTCGAACCCGTCAGAGGCGTCGTTCTCCTTCGCGAAGGAGGCCATGACGCCGGTGAATATTCCTGTGGCCGGGTCATGCTCGGTCAGCTTGGAGGCGGAATAGAGGCCGCCGGCCGCGATCACGGCGGCTACGCAGGCCAGGCCGAACAGCCACTTCGCGTCTACTTTCCAGGATCGTCGCATGGTTCAGATACTCCTCGGGTAAACGAATGTCCGAATTCCTAGACGCTGGACCAGGAGCCGAGCGTTACATGCGCGCCCTCCTGTGGTATAAAATGCGCAGGCATGCCGCTTCGCTTCGCCGTCGTAGTGTTCCCCGGGACCTGGAGCGATCACGATACCCAGTACGCGCTCTCCAGCGTGCTGGGCCAGGAGGCCGACCTGGTCTGGCACCGGGAGCGTGACCTCTCCCGCTACGATGTGGTCGTGCTGCCCGGTGGCTTCTCCTACGGCGACTACCTGAGGGCCGGCGCCATAGGCCGCTTCTCGCCGGTGATGGAGGCGGTGGCCGCCCACGCGGAGGCGGGCAAGCCGCTCATCGGCATCTGCAACGGCTTCCAGCTCCTGTGCGAGGCTCATCTCCTGCCCGGCGCCCTCGTGCGTAACGAATCGCTCCAGTACCGTTGCCTCTGGGTGCACCTGCGGGTGGAGAACGCGCAGACGCCGTTCACCCGCGCCTGTCAGCCGGGGCAGCTGTTGCGCGTGCCCATCTCCCACGGCGAAGGACGCTACGTGGCCGACGAGAAAACGCTGTCCGCACTGGAATCGGCCGGGCGGGTGGCGTTCCGGTACTGCACCGCCGGCGGCGAGGTGACGGCGGAGTCGAACCCGAACGGCAGCACGAACAACATCGCGGGGATCATCAGCGAGCGGGGGAACGTGCTGGGGATGATGCCCCACCCGGAGCGGGCCTGCGAGCCGCTGATGGGCAGCGAGGACGGCCTGGCGGTATGGCTATCGTTGCTGGAGTGGGCTAAGGTGAGAGCCTGAGATTCCGGAATAGTCATCTGATGCGTTATAAGGGGGCAGAGCTATGACAGAAGAAGCCGCCGTCTCTCCAGTGCCAGCCGTCTATCCCGTCACGTATGATGTCGAGCCCCAGCGTGACGATCGCAATCGGCTGACGGTCGGCTTTCGATTCATCCTGGCGATACCGCACATACTGCTTGTGGGCTCGCCCGGCGGGATCGGCGCCGGGGCCATTGCAGGCTCAGGCGGCATCGCTTTGCTGTTCTCGAACGGGGCGCTGGGCGCGGCGGCGTTCATCACCGCAGTCATCTCCTGGTTCGCAATCGTCTTTACCGGGAACCATCCCCGCGGTCTGTGGGACTTCGCCCGATTCTACATGCGCTGGCGCACCAAGGCGATCTCCTACATCGCCCTGCTACGCGATGAGTATCCTCCGTTCGGCGAAGGGGAATATCCGGTGACCTATGAGGTTGAGTACCCGGAGCACGGGAGGGACCGCTTGTCGGTAGGCCTCCGCCTCATCTACGTCATCCCACACGCCATCATCCTTATCTTCCTCGCGATTGCCTGGGTTGTCACGGCTGTGATCGGATGGTTCGCCATCCTGTTCACCGGATCGTACCCGGAGGGGCTGTATCGGTTCGCTGTGCGTGTCTTGCGCTGGTCGGTGCGCGTGGAATCCTACGTGCTCCTGATGCGGGACGAATATCCCCCGTTCAGCCTCGACTAGCCTGAGAAAGGGGGCAGGCCGTGTCTATGGAAGCGAGGTTCTGCACTAGCTGTGGCGCACCCCTGGCGGCCGGCGCCGCCTTCTGCGGGCAATGCGGCCGTCCTGTGGCGGGGCAGCCCGCTCAGGAGCAGCCCCCAACCGGGGCCGCCGGCGCCGCCCCGGTGGGCGGCTATCCCGTGACGTTCCAGGCCGAGTATCCGGAGCGGCTGGGCCGGCTCTCCAGCGCCTTCCGAATCGTTCTCTTCATCCCTGTCGCCATCTTTCTCGCACTCGTCGGAGGGCAAGCATTCAGCTACAGTGACTTTGGCGACGCAACGACCATCAGCCTGGCAGGGGGTGGAGGAATCGTCCTGGCGATCTGGGCTACGGTGCTCGTGCGTCAGTACATACCCCACTGGCTATTCGATTTTCAGGAAGCGCTGATACGATTCCAGGCCCGCGCCTACGGGTACCTGGCGCTGCTTACGGACCGCTTCCCGGTGTTCGAGGGCGAGTACCCCATTAACTTCGATGTCCGCTACCCGGACAAACTGAGCCGCTGGAAGGTGGCTATCTGGAAGATTATTACGTCGATACCGCACTTCATCATACTAATCTTCCTATATGTGGCGGCGTTTGTTGTGGTGGTTATCGCCTGGTTTGCTATCCTGTTCACCGGCCGCTATCCGCAGGGGTTGCATACGTTTGTTGCCGGGGTCTTTCGCTGGTCTCTTCGAGTGCAGGCCTACATATTCTCGCTAACGGACGAATATCCCCCCTTCAGCCTCGACTAGCTGGTTTGTCTGCATGATCCGCCCTTCAGCCTGCGCTAGCCGTGCGCTTGTGGTAGGATGTCGCAGGCGTCGGCGGCGGGTGTGGCGGAGAGCTAGCGCGATGGAGCACTTGATGGCTATCGCTGCTGCGCACGGGTGATGACTTCCGAGGAGAGCAAGGTCGCGGTGGGCTATCCGGCCAGCCCTGGGCATCCTATCTCCTACACGGTCGTCTATCCGAACAGGCTGTCGCGAGGGAAGGGCGTTCAGCGAGCGGTAGGCGCCCTGATCACCTGGATCGTGTCGGCAGGCCTGGGGTACGTCAGCGCGGTGTTCTCCATAGGCCTGCCTTTCCCATTCGGACCGTGGCTGATTATCGGCTTGCCGATCGCCTTCGGGGTCATCAGCGTCCCGA
>JADFNQ010000157.1 GCA_022563285.1 Chloroflexota bacterium
GGACGATGGCCACCTCGTCGAACCCGTAGGCGGGTCTGAGTTCTCGATAAGCTGATATACTCACGATTCCTCGCCTCGGAAAAGGGACCTGCGGGGGTTTTCAACCACTATATCAACGGCCGTAACCAGCGTCAACGCTTTTAAGCTCAACGGCGAATGAGTTTACACCCTTTCCCCATCAGTAACGGTATAATCGCCGCGAGATGCCCACGCTCTTCGTCGTCGCCACCCCCATCGGCAACCTCGAGGACATCACCCTGCGCGCCCTCCGCGTCCTCCGCCAGGCCTCCCTCATCGCCGCCGAGGACACCCGCACCACCCGCAAGCTCCTCTCCCACCACGGCATCCGCGCCCGCCTTCTCAGCTACAACGAGCACAACAAAGCGACGCGCATACCGCGGCTCCTCCAGGCCCTCCGCGACGGCGACGTCGCCCTCGTCTCCGAGGGCGGCACGCCGGTCATCAGCGACCCCGGCCTCGACCTCATCACGGCCGCCCTGGAGGTAGGCTTCGACGTTGTCCCCGTCCCCGGCCCCTCCGCTGTGACCGCTGCCCTCGCCGTGTCCGGCCTGCCGTCCCGTCAGTTCACCTACCTCGGCTTCCTCCCCCGCCGCAGCGGCGACCGCCGCCGCCTGTTCGCCTCCCTCCTGCACGACCCCCGCACCATCGTCGCATTCGAGTCGCCCCACCGGCTCCAGCGCAGCCTCGCCGACCTGCTCGCGGAGCTCGGCGACCGCCGCCTCGCCGTCTGCCGCGAGCTCACCAAGCGGTTCGAGGAGGTGTTCCGGGGGACCGTCAGCGAGGCGCTGGAGAGGTTCGCGGAGCCCCGCGGCGAGTTCACCCTGATCATCGAGGGTGCCACCTCCGCCGCTCATGGTGAGCCTGTCGAACCACGAGCCGCCGACTCTGCCCGCCGCGAGCTCACCCGCCGCAGACGCGCCGGCCAGCCCGCCAAGCGCGCTGTCTCGGAGGTGGCGCAGACCTACGGCCTGCCCAAGCGGCAAGCCTACCGGATGTGGCTGGAGACCGCGCCTGCCACCCCTTCGCCGCCATAACAACTTCAGCAACGGAGCAGCACTCTCATCCCCGCTCCATTGCTCGCAGAGTGAAGTGGGGCGGGACGAGCCCCTATGCTACAATCCAACCGAATCTATGACCGAAAAGATACTCGTCTGCGTCGCCTGGCCCTACGCCAACGGCTCCCTCCACACCGGACAGATCGTCGGCGCCTACCTCCCCGCGGACATCTTCGCTCGCTACCATCGCGCCCGCGGCGACCGCGTGCTCATGGTCTCCGGCAGCGACCTGCACGGCACCCCGATCACCGTTCGGGCGCAGCAGGAGAACCGCACCCCGACGGAGGTGGCCGACCAGTTCCATCAAGAGTTCCTGGAGACCTGGGAAGGCCTCGGCATCGAATGGGAGCTCTATACTACTACCGGCACCGAGAACCACGCCCACACCGTCCACGACATCTTCCTCCGCCTCCTGGAAAAGGGTGACATCTACAAAGACAGCATGAGGCTCCCCTACTGCGCCCTCGAGGGGCGCTTCCTCCTGGACCGGTACGTTGAGGGCACCTGCCCCATCTGCGGCGACCCCGGCGCCCGCGGTGATCAGTGCGACAACTGCGGGAACGTTCTTGACCCGGTAGACCTCAAGGACCGGCGCTGCAAGTTTGACGGTTCCACACCGGAGATCAGGGAATCAGAGCATTTCTTCCTGCGCCTCAGCGCCTACGGCCACAAGCTCAAGCAGTGGCTGTCTGCTGAAAAGGGACACTGGCGCAAGAACGTCCTCAACTTCTCCCTCGGCGTCCTCACCCAGGGGCTCCAGGACCGTGCCATCACCCGCGACATCGACTGGGGGATCCGTATCCCCCTGGAAGGCTACGAGTCTAAGCGGATCTACGTCTGGTTCGAGAACGTCATCGGCTACCTCTCCGCTGCCATGGAGTGGGCTCAGCAGCTTGGCGAGCCGGAGCGCTGGCGCGATTTCTGGCAGGACCCGGATTGCAAGAGCTACTACTTCATCGGCAAGGACAACATATTCTTCCATACACTCAGCTGGCCGGCCCAGCTTCTGGGTTACAGTGAGGCCACCGGAGAGACCTTCAACCTCCCCTACGATGTGCCCGCCAACCAGTACCAGACCGTCCGCGGCAGCAAGGCCTCCACCAGCCGCCGCCTCGCCGTCTGGGTGCCGGATTACCTCTCCCGCCACGACCCCGATCCGCTCCGCTACTACCTCTCCGTCAACATGCCGGAGACCTCCGATGCCGACTTCTCCTGGGAAGACTTCCTGCGCCGCAACAACGACGAGCTTGTCGCCACCTGGGGCAACCTTGTGAACCGCGTCCTCAGCTTCACCTATCGCAACTTCGACCGCGCTGTCCCCACCCCCGGCGAGTTGACCGCCGCCGACAACGATCTCCTTTCGCGGACGGAGCAGGCCATCGCTGATACCGGCGAGAACATCGGCCTCTGCCGCTACCGCGCTGGCCTGGAATCGGCGATGTCTGTGGCCCGCGAGGCCAACCGCTACGTAGAAGAGAACGCCCCCTGGAACCTGCTGAACCAGGACCGGGACCGCTGCGCCACCGTCCTCTACACCGCCATCGCTGCCATCAGCGGCCTCAACACCGCCCTCTACCCGTATCTGCCGTTCACCTGCCAGCAGCTTCACGCTATCCTCGGTAACGAAGGGCCGGTGGACGCAGCCGGCTGGCGGTTCCTCAGGCCGGAGGCGGGACGGCCCCTGGCGGAGCCGAAGCCGCTGTTCAAAAAGCTCGACCCCTCCATCGTCGAGGAAGAGGAAGCAAGGCTCGGGCAGTAGAGATGCTGGTCGACTCCCACTGCCACGTTCAGGACGCCGAGTTCGACGGCGACCGCGAGCAGGTGCTGGAGCGCGGCCGTCAGGCCGGGGTCTCAGCCTTCGTCGTGATCGGAACAGACCTGGATAGCAGCCAGCGGGCGGTGGACCTGGCCGACTCCCACTCCGATGTCTACGCCACTGTGGGCCTGCACCCTCACAACGCCAAGGAGCTGGACGCCCGCGCCCTCGGCGCCCTGGAGCGGCTCGCGCAATCGCCCAAGGTCGTCGCCATAGGCGAGATCGGCTTGGACTACTATCGCAAGCTGTCCCCGCCGGACGTGCAGCTCGGCGCTTTCCGGCAGCAGCTTGAGCTGGCCCGCCGCCTCGCTCGCCCCGTCGTCATCCACTCCCGCGATGCGGACAAAGAGACCTACGATCTCCTCGCCTTCCACGAGGAGCAGGCGCTGCCCGATTGGCCCAAGGACCGGCCCCTCGGCGTGATGCACTGCTTCGCCGGGGACCTCACGCTCGCCCTGCGTTACATCACGATCGGCTTCATGCTCTCCGTCCCCGGCACCTGCACCTACCCAAAGGCGGACCGCCTCTGCGCCGTCGCCGGCGGCATCCCTCTCCGCTGGATGGCCGTGGAGACCGATGCCCCCTACCTGGCGCCCCAGAGCCGGCGCGGCCGCCGCAACGAGCCCGCCTACCTGGTGGAAACCGTGACCCGCATCGCCGAGCTGCGGGGCGAAAGCTTCCAGAACATCGCTGACCGAACGGCGATAGCTACTGCCTGGCTGTTGGGCCTGGGCGATATCAGCGGCGCCGAAGCGCTGGAAACCAGCGAGGAGGTCAAGTGAGGACCGGACTCCTCTACGGCCCCGTACAGGAAGACCTCGCCCTTGTAGAGGCCACGTTCGACTCGCTAAAACAGGTGGACTACGCCCCCCTGGCGGAGATGCTAAAGACTGTCCTCGTCGGAGGCAAGCTCATGCGCCCCGCCCTCACCCTCCTCGCCGGTCGCATCGGCAACTACAACCTTGACCTGCTCGTGCCGCTCGCCGCCTCCGTGGAGCTGCTGCACACCGCCTCCCTCGTGCACGACGACGTCATCGACAACGCCGACACCCGTCGCGGCCGCCCCACCGCCAACAGCACCTTCCACAACGCCACTACCGTGATGCTGGGCGACTACATGTTCGCCCACGCCGCTGATCAGGTGGCACGCACAG
>JADFNQ010000158.1 GCA_022563285.1 Chloroflexota bacterium
GCGGGGGAGTAATCCATGCGCTTCTCCCTTCGCCTGCCGCAGCGTCAGGCGCGCATGGTCGCGCTGGCGGTCGCCTACCACCTGGCGCGGCCCGGCTCGGAGCTGGACCGCGAGACGATGCGGGAGTACGAGCACGGCCTCGCGGAGCTGCCGGCGGCGCTGGAGCCGCAGCTCGAGGCGGTGACGGCGTCGCTAGAGCTGCTGCCGCTCCAGGTCACCCTCCTCGCCACTGCGCTGTCGTCCGTGGTCAACGAGCTGAAGATGTACTCCGTGTTCGACACGATGGCCGGAGAGAGCGCCCGCCCCCGCTCCACCGCGCCCGGCTTCGACGACAGGCTGCGGGCGCTGTTCCCGGAGGTCGTCGATGATCCCGCCTGCGCCTCCGACCTGGCGGGGGAGATGACGATGCTGCGCCGCGAGCTGCCGCTTGGACGGGCGGGGGAGGTGCTGGAGGTGGAGCGGCGGGCCGCCGAAGAGGCGGAGCGCTCTCGCAAGAAACCCTGGCAGTTATGGAAGCGCTGAATAGGGGGGATCTCCCTCTTGACTTGCCCTCCGCTGGCGCGATAGCATATTTAAGGATAAGGGATTACCTAACTTTCCGCTTCATATACTAACGAAATAGCGCGCCGGCAGGCGGAGGAGAAGAGCATGACCTACGTCATCACCGACCCCTGCATCGACCTACTCGACATCTCCTGCGTGGAGGTGTGTCCGGTCGACTGCATCCACTACGAGGAAGGTGTCGACCGTAAGCTGTACATCGACCCCGACGAGTGCATCGATTGCGGTGCCTGCGAGCCCGTATGCCCGGTGACGGCGATCTTCGCCGAGGACGACGTCCCTGACGACCAGAAGGAGTACACGGAGCTGGACGCCCAGTGGTTCAAGGACGCCGACGCCGTGAGGGCGCGCGTGAACGAGCTCAAGCCCGTCGCCTCATAGAGCGAGTATCGACCCAAAGCCAGGCGGCCCGATCTAGGGCCGCCTTCGCATCTGTTGCGGCTAGTCGTCCGCGGCGGCGGCGGTCTCGGGCGTAGGCAGAGCCGGCTGCTCAAAAGCATCCAGGTGTCGGCCTTACTCTAGGATTGCTCCAGCTTCTCTCGCAGCGCCTCCACCAGACCGGCGATGGGCACCCGCACCTGCTCCATGCTGTCCCGCTCGCGGATCGTCACCGCCTCGTCCTCCAGGGTGTCGAAGTCCACGGTCACGCACAGCGGCGTGCCGATCTCGTCCTGGCGGCGGTAGCGTCTCCCGATGCTCTGGGCGTCGTCGTACTGGGTCATGAAGTGGGGGCGCAGCAGGTCCCACACCCGGCGCGCCGGGGGCACCAGCTTCTCGTTGCGGGAGAGGGGGAGCACCGCCACCTTGATGGGCGCCAGGCCCCAGCGCAGCTTCAACAGCGTCCGCTTCTCGCCCCGCACCTCCTCCTCGGCGTAGGAGTCGATGAGCACGGTCAGGAAGCAGCGGTCCACGCCCATGGAGGGCTCGATCACGTAGGGCACCAGGTGCTGGCCTGACTCCTCGTCGAAGTACTTGAGCTCGCGGCCGGCGTACTCGGCGTGGCGGCCGAGGTCGAAGTCCGTGCGGTTGGCGATCCCCTCGACCTCGGCGAACCCGGCGAAGGGGAAATCGTACTCGATGTCCACCGTCCGCTTGGCGTAGTGCGAGAGCTCGTCCTCGGCGTGCTCGCGGATGCGCAGCCGCTCCTTGCGGACGCCCAGGCCGGTCCACCAATCGAACCGCTCCTGGATCCAGCGCTCGTGCCACTCCTCGTCGGTGCCGGGCAGGACGAAGTACTCGATCTCCATCTGCTCGAACTCGCGGTCGCGGAAGATGAAGTTGCCGGGGGTGATCTCGTTGCGGAACGCCTTACCGATCTGGGCGATGCCGAACGGGAGCTTGCGGCGGGACGTGGTGAGTACGTTATCGAAGTTGACGAAGATCCCCTGGGCGGTCTCCGGCCGCAGGTAGGTGGTGGAGGCGTCGTCCTCGACAGGCCCGACGTATGTCTTGAACATCAGGTTGAACATGCGCGGCTCGGTGAGCTCGCCGCCGCAGTCCGGGCAGCGTACGCCGGCGATATCGACGGTGTGGCCGTGGACGCTCTCCGCCTCGTGCTTTCGCTCGACGAGTTCGTCGGCGCGGAACCGGTGCTTGCAGGACTTGCAGTCGACCATCGGGTCGGCGAAGGTGTCGACGTGGCCGCTGGCCTGCCAGACACGGGGGTTCATGACGATGGAGGCGTCCAGGCCCACCACGTCGTCCCGCTCCTGGACGACTGCGCGCCACCAGGCCTGCTTGATGTTGTTCTTGAGCTCCACACCCAAGGGCCCGTAGTCCCAGAAGCCGCTGATGCCGCCGTAGATCTCGCTGCTCTGGAAGACGAAGCCCCTGCGCTTACAGAGGGATACGACTACGTCCATGGAGGGTGTGTCGGCCATTTAGGTCACCTGAGTAGGCACTTAATCCCGATATTGAATTTGAACGTAGCAGGTTAAGGGGACGAAGTCAAAGCGATTTCCCTTGACAAGGATACTACGGTTGGCTAGTATCGGGCTGGCAGTGCAACCCGATCTCCCCCGAACGGACGGTTTCAGTTCAGAGAGACGGAGGTGGGTCATGCGGTTTATCCTCGGGCTCCTTCTTGGTGTTGCCTTAGGCGTCAGCCTTGGGCTGCTGGTCGCCACACAGCCAGGTAGCGAAACCAGGCGGGCCCTGCGCGAGCGGATGCAGCGGCACCCCGAAGGGGAAGAGGAGCTATAGGCCGCTAGGTTTGTCCGCACAGGGGCAGTCACAGCAAGCCGACCAGAAGCTCCTCATCGTCATAGCATCTGACGCTGACGCGGACAGCCTGATCCAGAAGCTGGTGCAGCGGGGCTACCCCGCGACGAAGGTGAGCAGCACGGGCGGCTTCCTACGGCGCGGTAACGCCACGATCTTCACTGGCGTCGATGCCGAAGACGTGGACAACGTCCTGGCCGTCATCCGTAGTGAGTGCCGGGCGCGAACGGAGTTCGTGCCGGCGCAGGCGCTCCCTTTTCCCGAGAGCATCCTACCCGCGGAGCCGGTGGAGGTGCGGATGGGAGGGGCGATCGTCTTCGTGGTCTCTGTGGAGCGCTTCGAGAAGACGTAGAGCGCCTACGCCTCGCCCCTAAGCCGTCGCAGCCAGGTAGCCAGAGCCTTCGATATTGGCAATGGTGGCGTGTACCATCGCGGCTAGAGGAATAGCGGCCCGAAGACCACCGCCACGATCGCCATGAGCTTGATGAGGATGTTCATGGAGGGGCCGGAGGTGTCCTTGAACGGGTCGCCGACGGTATCACCGATCACGGCCGCCTTGTGCGCATCCGAGCCCTTGCCGCCGAGCTTGCCGGACTCGATGTACTTCTTCGCGTTGTCCCAGGCTCCGCCGGCGTTGGCCATCATCAGGGCAAGCAGCGATCCAGCGGCGATGGCGCCGATGAGGAGCCCGCCCAGCGCCTCGGGGCCAATGATAGCGCCGATGAAGATGGGAACTAGGACGGCAAGGGCGCCAGGCAGGATCATCTCTCGCAGGGCGCCATCGGTGGAGATAGAGATGGCGCGGTTGTAGTCCGGCTGCTCGCTGCCGTCCAGGATGCCGGGGTGCTCGCGGAACTGACGTCGGACCTCCTCCACCATCGCCTTAGCGGCGCGGCCCACGGCGAGCATCGTCTGGGCGCCGAACACGAACGGCATCAGGGCGCCGATGAGCAGGCCGACCAGCACCTCCACGTCGAGTAGGTTGAACGTATCGATCCCCACGATCCGCGAGTAGCTGACCATCAGCGCGAGCGCGGTGAGGACCGCCGATCCGATGGCGAAACCCTTGCCGGTGGCCGCGGTGGTATTGCCAAGGCTGTCCAGGGCGTCCGTCCGCTGTCGCACTTCGGCCGGTAGGTGAGCCTGCTCGGCGATGCCGCCGGCGTTGTCGGCGACGGGGCCGTACGCGTCGGTCGCCAGGGTGATGCCGAGGGGTGCGAGCATGCCGACCGCCGCCAGGGCGATGCCGTACA
>JADFNQ010000159.1 GCA_022563285.1 Chloroflexota bacterium
TTCAAGTCCTTCTCCATCCTTGCGGCCAGCTTCTTCGTCCCGTCGACGCGCGTCTTCCGGTCGCTATCGATCTGCTTGATCCCCTCCTCAAGCGTTGCCTCAAGCTCGGCGATCTGCTCGTCGCGCGATGTCTCCAGGGCGCTGATCTTTTCGGTGAGCTCCTGCTCGCGCTCGGCGGTGGCCGCCTCCATCTCTTCGCGCAGTTGCGTCAGCAGCACTTCCTTCGCCTCTTCGTCCACCTTGGTGATGATGTACTGGGCGAAGTAGAGGACACGCTCCAGCGTGCGCGGCGACATGTCCAGCAGCAGGCCGAGCCGGCTGGGCGTGCCCTTCACGAACCAGATGTGGCTGACGGGCGAGGCCAGTTCGATGTGGCCCATGCGCTCGCGCCGCACCTTGCTCCGCGCGACTTCGACGCCGCACTTATCGCAGACGATGCCTTTGTAGCGGACGCGCTTGTACTTGCCGCAGTAGCACTCGAAGTCTTTCGTCGGGCCAAACGTCTTCTCGCAGAAGAGGCCGTCCTTCTCCGGCTTCAGCGTACGGTAGTTGATCGTCTCCGGCTTGGTGACCTCGCCGTAGGACCAAGAGCGGACCTGCTCCGGGGAAGCCAGCGATATGCGCAGTGCGTTGAAGTCGTTAACTTCGAGGGCCAAGGAAATCCTCTCCCTTCTCAAAGCCGCTCATGTCGATGCCCAACTCAGGGATCTCGGCGGAGGAGGTCTCCGCCAGGGTTACTCTCTCATCCTCCTCGTTCAGTACCTCAACGGCGAGGCCAAGGCTCTGAAGCTCCTTCACCAGCACCTTGAAGGACTCCGGCACGCCGGGCTCCTGGATATCCTCACCTTTTACGATTGCTTCATAGGTCTTGACGCGCCCCACCACGTCATCCGATTTTACGGTGAGCAGCTCCTGGAGGATGTGGGCGGCCCCGTAGGCCTCCAGCGCCCATACCTCCATCTCGCCGAAGCGCTGCCCGCCGAACTGGGCCTTGCCGCCCAGCGGCTGCTGCGTGATGAGCGAGTAGGGGCCGGTGGAGCGGGCGTGTATCTTGTCCTCCACTAGGTGCACCAGCTTCATCATGTAGATGTAGCCGACGGTCACCGGCTGGTTGAACGTCTCGCCGGTGCGGCCGTCGATGAGCATCTGCTTGCCGTAGGTCGGGGCGGCCACGCCCTTCTCCAGTAGCATCTTATCGGCGCGGGCTTCCAGGCTGTGCATCGCCTTGCCGCGCACGCGCTTTTCGCCCTGCTGCTCCAGCCAGAGCTCCAGGGCGGCCCGTTTGGGCTCGCCCAGGTGGTCTTCGTCCATTACCGCTTTCGGGTCGTATCCGTTCTTCCGCAGCCACACCGCGAACTTCTCAGCGTCAACGTTCTCGCCCACCCCGTTTTGCTCGGCGCCGTTGGGCGCAGGGAGTACAGCGTCCGCCTGCTCACACAGCCAGGTGCGGCTGAGGGCGTCCTCTATGGTGCTGGGGTTGCCGCCATCGAACACGGGCGAGACGGCGCGGAAGCCCAGACGGCGGGCGGCCCATCCGAGGTGAGTCTCAAGGACTTGGCCGATGTTCATCCGGCTGGGCACGCCGATGGGATTAAGGATGATGTCCACGGGCGTGCCGTCAGGCAGGTGGGGCATGTCCTCCACCGGTAGGATCCGGGCGATGACGCCCTTATTGCCGTGGCGGCCCGCCATCTTATCGCCCTCCGCTATCTTGCGGCGCTGGGCGATGGCGATCCTGACCATGGCCTGGACGCCGGGCAGGAGTTCATCGGTGATGCTGGCGTAGGTCGGCCAGCGGCACTGGTGGTTCGGTTGGCCGTGGTGCGGCCTGTTAGGGTCGTTGTCCGGGCGGGCGAAGAAGTGGGAGTCTATGACTTTGCCGCGCTCGCCGTGGGGCACGCGCAGGGAGGTGTCTTTCACCTCGCGGGCCTTCTCGCCGAAGATGGCGCGCAGCAGCTTCTCTTCAGCCGTAAGCTCCGTTTCGCCCTTAGGGGTGATCTTGCCGACCAGGATATCGCCGGACTGCACCTCCGCGCCCACGCGGATGATGCCGAATTCGTCTAGGTCGCTCAGGCTCTCCTCGCCGACGTTGGGGATATCGCGGGTGATCTCCTCGGGGCCCAGCTTGGTGTCGCGCGCCTCCACCTCGTGCTTCTCAATGTGGATGGAGGTGAACTTGTCCTCGCGGGCCACCGATTCGGAGATGATGATGGCGTCTTCGAAGTTGTAGCCTTCCCAGCTCATGTAGGCGCAGAGGAGGGTCTGGCCTAGGGCTAGCTCACCGGCGTCCGTAGAGGAGCTGTCGGCGAGCGGTTGGTCCTTGGACACGCGCTGGCCACGCTGTACGATAGCGCGGTGGTTGATGCAGGTGCCCTGGTTGGAGCGGAGGAATTTCTGCAGGTTGTAGGTCTTCTCGATCCCGGTATCGTAGGAGATGGTGATGTAGTCACCGGTGACGCTTGTGACCGTGCCGGCGCCCTCGGCGATGATGACCTGGCCGGAGTCCATGGCGGTCCGCAGTTCCATCCCGGTGCAGATCAACGGTACCTCCGGCCTCACCAGCGGAACCGCCTGGCGCTGCATGTTGGCGCCCATCAGGGCGCGGTTGGCGTCATCGTGTTCCAGGAAGGGGATGAGGGAGGCGGCGACGGAGACGATCTGCTTGGGGGAAAGGTCCAGAAAGTCTACGTGGTCCGCAGTGGCCGTCTCGAACTTCCCCTTGTGCCGGGCCTCCACGCGCTCCGTGAGGAAGTGGCCCCGCTCGTCCAACGGGCAGTTGGCCTGGGCCACCACGTAGTTCTCTTCTTCATCCGCGGACATGTAGACGACCTCTGAGGAGACGAACGGCTTGACCTTCACGGTGGCCTGGCCGAAGCGGGCGATCCGCTTGGCGGCGTCCTCCGTGATGGTGGTGCCAGCCCTGAACAGGATCTTGCCCTTGGAGTCACGGAACCCCTCAGTCAGGACACGGCCCACCAGTTCCGGATAGTCGCTGGGTAGCTCCCACACGACCTTGCGGTACGGGGTCTCGATGAAGCCGTACTGATTCACCCGTCCGAAGGTGGCGAGGCTGCCGATGAGGCCGATGTTGGGCCCTTCTGGGGTCTCGATGGGGCAGATGCGGCCGTAGTGGCTGAAGTGCACGTCGCGGACATCGAAGCCGGCGCGGTCGCGGGAGAGGCCGCCCGGGCCCAGGGCGGAGAGGCGTCGCTTGTGGGTGAGCTCGGCCAGGGGGTTGGTCTGGTCCATGAACTGGGAAAGCTGGGAGCCGCCGAAGAACTCCTTTATCGCGGCCACCACCGGCCGGATGTTGATGAGCTGGCTGGGCGCCGTCTCGTGGGGGTCGGTGATGGTCATGCGCTCGCGGATCACCCGCTCCATGCGCAGAAGGCCGATGCGGAACTGGTTCTGGATGAGTTCGCCCACTGTGCGCACGCGCCGGTTGCCGAGGTGGTCGATATCGTCGGACTTGCCGAGGCCGTTGTTGAGGCGGATGATCTCGCGGACGATCGCTATTAGGTCACCGGGCACCAGGATGCGCTCCTGGATGCCGTGCTCGTGGGCGAGGCGCTTGTTCACTTTGTAGCGTCCCACCTTGCCCAGGTCGTAGCGGCGCGGGTTGAAGAACAGGGAGGTGATGAGGCCGCGGGCGTTCTCGATCGTGGGAGGGTCGCCGGGGCGCAGCCTCCGGTAGAACTCCAGGAGCGCCTCCCCCTTGTTCTCGCAGGCGGGGTCGCGGTCCAGCGTGGCCCTTGTGTACTGATGGTCCGGGTCGTTGTCCACCTCTTCAAGCAGTGAGAGCATGCGCTCATTAGTGCCCAGGCTTTTCAGCAGCTCCTGGCGGAGGCTCTCGGCTTCACGCTCCGTCTTCGCCTTTTCGATCCGGCGCTGCAGATCACGCAGGGCGGGGGTGCTGGGGTGATCGGGCAGCAGGTCTGGCTCGTCGATGGCGCGGAGCAGCGTGGTTATGGGGATCTTTCGCTTGCGGTCCACCTTGACGGAGATGATGTTCTTGTTAGACG
>JADFNQ010000011.1 GCA_022563285.1 Chloroflexota bacterium
CGGAGAGCTGCTGGCAGACGATCCCGATTTCGCCGAAAAGGCCAAACGCCTCGCCACCTCGGTCAAGGACATCACGGAGCTGCTGGTCGAGCTGCCGATGGAGACGCCGACCGGCCGGATCGAGGCCGACGTCACCTACCAGGACCCCTGCCACCTGGCCCACGCCCAGCGCATCTCCAGCGCCCCGCGAGAGCTGCTCGCCGCCATCCCCGGCCTGCGGCTGGTGGAGATGGCGCAGCCGGACCGCTGCTGCGGCAGCGCCGGCATCTACTCCCTGACCCACAGCGAGATGTCCCTGGACCTGCTGGACGGAAAGATGCGGGATATCGCCGCCACGGGCGCGGGCATCATCGCCACCGCCAACCCCGGCTGCATGGCCCAGATCGAGGCCGGCCTGCGCCGCCATCGAAGGCGCGGCCGCGTCGTCCACGTCGTGGAGCTGCTGGACGAGGCCTATCGGCGCTCGGACGAAGAAGTATAATGCCCGTGCAGAGGGAGAGCGCCATGGAGCCAGGCATCCAGTACGCGAAGACGAGCGATGGGGTGAGCATCGCCTACCAGGTGGTTGGCGACGGCCCCCTCGACCTCGTGTGGGTACCCGGATTCATTTCACACCTGGAGTGCGGCTGGGAGGAGCCCTCCCTCGCCAGGTTCTTTCACCGTCTCGCTTCCTTCTCACGTCTCATCATCTTCGACAAGCGGGGGACGGGGCTCTCGGACCGCGTATCCGTCAAGGAACTGTCGACGCTGGAGGCACGGATGGACGACGTCCGGGCGGTAATGGACGCCGTGGGATCGGAGCGGGCGGCCCTGTTCGGCTTCTCTGAGGGCGGCGCGATGTGCGCGCTCTTCGCCGCGACGTATCCCGAGCGGACATCGGCGCTCCTCCTCTACGGAGCGTTCGCGAGGCTAATGGAGATTCAACCCACCACTGACCAGATCCAGCTCGTCTTGGACGCCATCGATCGAACTTGGGGCCAAGAGAGCAATCTCCATCAGTTCGGCCCCAGCCGAGCCGACGACCCGCAGTTCAAGCAGTGGTGGACTCGGTTGATGCGCCTGGGAGCGAGCCCCGGCGCGGCCGTCGCTGTCACTAGGGCGAACTTCGAGATCGACATCGGGCACATCCTGCCCGCCATCCGCGTCCCGACACTGATCCTGCACCGGGCGAAGGACTGTCTCATACCGGTGGAGCGCGGCCGGAGTATGGCCGAGCAAATCCCCGGGGCTAAGTACGTCGAGCTGCCCGGCGTCGATCACCTTCCGTTTCTCGGCGATGCCGATGCCATCCTGGACGAGTTGCAGGAGTTCCTCACCGGCGTCCGGCCTGGGCCAGAGCCGGACAGGGTGCTGGCCACCGTTCTCTTCACGGACATCGTCGGCTCCACGGAGCGGGCATCCGAGCTGGGGGACCGCCGTTGGCGCGACCTGCTGGACAGCTACTACGGCCTGGCGCGACGGGAGTTGGACCGCTTCCGTGGCCGCGAGATCAAGACGATGGGCGACGGCTTCCTGGCCACGTTCGACGGCCCCGCCCGCGGCATCCGCTGCGCCTGCGCCGTCAGCGACTCTGCCACGCAGCTTGGGCTCGCCATCAGGGCGGGCCTGCACACCGGCGAGTGCGAGATGATGGGCGAAGACGTCAGCGGCATCGCCGTGCACATCGGCGCCCGCGTGGCCGCCGAGGCCACAGCCGGCGAGGTCCTCGTCTCCAGTACGGTGAAGGATCTGGTGGCCGGATCGGGCATCGGGTTCGAGGACAGGGGCCATCATGCGCTGAAGGGCGTGCCGGAGGAGTGGCGCCTGTTCGCCGTCCAACGGGGGTCGGCGATGGCTCAAGCGCGTTAGGAGGTCACCATGGCTAACACCACCACCGTCGGTAGCGTGGAGTTCGAGCGCTTCATCCAGAGCGCCTTTAGAGTCCAGAGCGGCGACACCGTCGTCTACGTGGACCCCCACCGGCTGGAAGGCGGCCCTCCCGCCGACCTCATCCTCATCACCCACGAGCACTTCGACCACATGGACCCCAACGCGATCAACGCCGTCGCCGCGGACGAGACCGTGATCGTGGCCAACGCCCCCTGCGCCCGCCAGCTCGAGGGGAAGGTGAAGGGCAGGATCGTCTCCGTCAAGGAGGGCGACACCGTGAGCGAGAAGGGCGTGGAGGTCCGCGCCGTCGCCGGCTACAACGGGCACCACCCGCGCGGCTTCAACGTGGGCTACGTCTTCCGGGTGGGCGACCAGACGGTGTTTCACGGCGGCGATACCGACCGCGTGCCCGAGATGTCCTCCCTGGGCGACATCGACGTGGCGCTGCTGCCCATCGGCGGCACCTACACGATGGCCGAGGAGGAGGCGGCGGAGGCGGTGCGGATGATCCGGCCCAAGACCGCCATCCCAATGCACTACGGCTACGCCACCGGCGGCGATCCGCAGCGGTTCGCCTCCCTCGTCGGCGCTGACGCCACCGTCGTCGTCCTCTAGCTAGACGGCCCGATTACACCGGCTGTTCACCCACGTTAGCCGTAGGTTAACTGTCACCCTCGCCTGCCGGTGCAATACTGAAAGCAGGCAGTGATGGACTCCCCACTAAAGAGATACGCTTCCTAGACATATGGCACACGATGTATCAATCGCTCACAAAAGATAAGCCTATTTCCTCTTCGAAAGGCTGTAACAGCTTTGCCTGACACGGCGTCTATTGTTCGTCCTAAGTCCAGTGCTAGCCCTCGGTCTCCCCACTGGCCATCGGCCCAGACCGGCCCGGCAGGCGACGAGGATCGAAGGAAAGGCGTCATGCGTACAACCCTAGCCAGCAGAACGAACAGCGCGGCAGCAGCCATCAAGGCGCAGCCCCTAACCCGCCGCTCTCCTCCCGCCTCTCTCAGCAGTACCGGCCTCCAGCTCAGCGAGTTCGCCGAGCTGTACGACCAGTACTTCCCCAAGGTCTTCGCCTACGTCTATGGGCGGGTACAACACAAGGAAGCCTCGCTGGACATCGTCTCCGATGTCTTCGAAAAGGCGTACGTGAAGAAGCAGTCTCTGCGCTCCCCGGAGGCGTTCGGCTCCTGGCTGTTCACCATCGCCCGTAACGAGGTCGCCTCCCACTGGCGCAAGGAGAAGCCGGCGGCCAAGGCGATGCAGGAGGCCGCCTGGAACAACGAACTCAACCACCAGCCGCCCAGCCCCGAGGATACCCTCCTACACCACGAGCGGCTCCACCACCTGTCCTCCCTACTGCGTGAGCTCCCACCCCGAGAACAAGAGATCATCTCGTTGAAATTCGATGCGGAACTCACCAACCGGGAGATATCTGACATCCTCCACACCAGCGAAGTAAACGTACGTGTCACCATCTTCCGCGCCCTCCGCAAGCTGCGGGCGCGCATGGAGAAGCAGCAAGAGGCCCGCTAACGATGCGCGATCAGGACCGAGAAGAGCGGCTAGCCAAGGCCATCGAAGAGATGGTCCAGGGCCGCACACCGGGGGATCTTGACGACGAGGAGCTCAAAGCGCTCCTGCGGCTAGCCAAGACCCGGCTCGATGCCGCCCAGCAGGCCGCTGAAGGCGGCACTGAGGCCCAGAACGATGTGCTTCAGCGCCTCATTGCCCGCCTGAACTGGGGTCAGAAGGGCGCCACCGGCGAGCCCAACGAACTCCCCACAGCGAACGATTCGATGAGCGCGATTGGGTCCGACGATGTAGGCCTCGAGCAGACAGACATCAAGGAGCTGCAAGACATCATAGACCTGCGCCGCCGAATGGCTCAGCACGCCGCCAGCATCGCGGAGACCCACCGCGAAGCCGTCTGGCAGCGCGTGCAAGCGCGCATCCAGGCCGGACTGGCGGACGAGCACGGCTTCTTCCGCTGGCCATTCGGCCGACGTGATCGAGAGGCCGACGAATTCGGCGCTGCCCTCGACCGTATGACCCTGGGCGAGCCTATATGGGAGGCCAAAGGCTCCAACCTGGCGGAGCTTGCACACGTGGCAGAGATCCGCCACGCCGCCGCCGCCACCAGCAAGTCCAGCTTCGTCGACCAGCAGGCCAGGGTCTGGGCCCGCATCAGGCCGCGCCTGATGGCGCGCCTGACCCGGTCCCTAAGGCCCAGCGTCTTCAGGCGCCGCGCGGCCCTGCCCTGGCGGAAGCTTGCCGCCGCTGGCGCCGCCGTCGCCCTTGTTCTCGCAGCCCTGGGCCCCATACCGGCCACTGGCCTGGCGGGTCACCCGGTCCTAGAGTTCGCGCGCTTCCTGGGCGGCCACGTCGGCGTGAGCGAGACATCGGCCCCACCGGTCCTCGCGCCCGTAACCGAGGTCATCGAAGGCAGCGGCATCACAACCGACGAAGCCAGCGCCCTCCTGGGGATTCCTGTGTATGAGCCCACGTTCCTACCCGCCGGATACCAGAAGGTCTTCTCAAGATACTTCCCTGAGCCGATCACAGCGGAGGAAGGGGGCGTGCTACTCCTCGCCTACGACAACGGCCCCCTGGACAGTCAGAACCCGATCGTCATCTACCAGGAGCGCGCCTCCGGTAGCAACATCGCCGTGGCGCAGGGTTCCGCACAGGACGTCCGCCTCCAGGCCGCTGAGGTGCCCGCCACCTACGTGAGGGGTACCTGGCAGCCGGTTGGCGACGATATCACCTGGGGCAACGAGGACGCCCAGACCGTCGTCTTCGACATTAAGGGTCTGCGGACGATCATCCACACCACTGACAGCGATCTGACCATCACGGATCTGATGGCGATCGCCGAAGGCCTGGCGGCACAGGCCACATCACCCAACTAAGGCATCGACCCCCTCGATACACGGTAAGGGCCCCGGAAACCGGGGCCCTTACCGTATCCTCTACTCTCTCTAGACACTCTCTAGACTTACTCCAGGTCCTCCTTCATACGCCTCTCCCGCAGCATCTCGTACAGCAGGTTCTCAACCACCATCAACAGCAGAAGCACCTGGCGCTGCTGGCGCCGGGGCATCCGCGCCAGCATCTGCAGGAGATCAGGATCAACCTTCTCCGCCAGGGCCATGCGGTCCTCGGGAGACTCCGCCATGCCCTAGCCCTGTACTCTGGAAGCGCGGACGTTATCCGGAAGCTCGCCGCCAGCGGCGCGGCCGTTACCCGAATCGCCCTCGGTCGCCAGCTCCACGGAGCCGTCACCCCTCTCCGCTCCTTCCACAACAACCGTCTCCATGCCCTGCAACAGGAGGAGCAACCGCCGCTGTCGGTCTCGGGGCAGGCGTCCCAAATAGCGCAACAGGTCGGGGTCTATGTTGGATTCGTAATCCTGATATATCTGCCGTAGAGTCCGCACCGTGGGATAGCCGGCCGCCTCAAACAGATCGTCCGGGTCAACACTCATCGCCTGCGCCACACGGAGCAGCACCGCAGCGCTGGGGTTCTTCACGTCCCCGTTCTCCAGTTGCGAAAGGTAGCCCTGGCTGACGGACGCGTTGCCCGCCAGATGACCTTGCGTAAGACCGAACTCTTCCCGCAACTCACGTATCTTATCTCCGAGTCTCATAGCTCTTTACCTCCGGGTAGCGGTATCAACGATTGTCCATCGTCATCACTAAAGATGTCAACACTACCAACTTGACCAGCAAACGACGGCCGGTTTATAGAAGTTGCACATCGCCGGTTCCCAAGCATCGCCTCACTCCTGATCAACCAAAGCTAGCTGGTCACCCTTCTGCACCCCCGCACCCACCGCCGCGCCCGCATTCAGCTCCAGAGCGCTGTGGGCGCCGAGAGCTATAGTCGCCCGAAAGGGCTTCAGCTCCGGCACCACTTTCACCACCCTTAGAGATCGATCAAGGAACACTACGTCGATGGGGAAGCGCATGAACGCGGTATGGATGGAAGAGCTAGGCCGGAGCAGGAGTGCCACGCCCTCCGGAAGAGCCTTGCGGCCCATCAGACCCCAGAAGCGGGACCAGATGCCGTCCGCCAGGCGGACCTCTTCGGCCACCACTGTTGCCTTCGTTTCGTTGATCACGCTAGACATGGACCAACCCGTCTGCCCCATCAGGACAGCAGAACCGCCGGTATCTCTCCCAGCGATTCTACCCCACCTTGACGGCGGGCTCACGCTCCATCCCGCGCAGGAAACGCAACAGATATCGCTGCTGCTCCACGGACAGCCGGGCCAGGAAGCGCAGAAGGTCCGGGTCCACCGGCGTCTCATACTCCATATCCGGCCTCGCGCCCAGAACGTCCCTGTAGCCGGCCGCCTCCAGCAGGCAGCGCGGGTCCACGTGCAACGCCCGGGCCAGCCGGAACAGCACTGAGGCACTGGGGTTCTGAACCTCGTCGTTCTCGATTTGCGATAGGTACCCCTGGCTCAACTCCGCCTGTGACGCGAGCTGCGCCTGGCTCATCCCGATCTCCTCTCGCAGACCGCGGATCTTCGAGCCCAGGCCCATTCCAACAACCTCTTTCATCATGTCCCCCCCAGCGAAGTCGCTATCCGGATACCTGCCGGGCCCAAGATCACAAGCATGAACGCCGGGAAGATGAACAGGACAAGTGGAAAGATCATCTTGATCGGGGCCTCGTGGGCCGTCTTCTCCGCCCGCTGGCGCCGGCGGGTCCTCATCTGATCGGCTTGCACGCGGAGCACCTGAGCAATGCCAACGCCCAGTTGCTCAGCTTGAATGATCGCGTTAATGAAGCTGGTGAGCTCATCCACGCCCAGCCTATCAGTCATCTCTATCAGGGCCTCACGGCGCATCTTGCCCATCGCCACCTCACGCAGCATGCGAGACAGCTCCTCGGCCAGTGGGCCGCTGCTCTTCTGAGACACGCGGGCCAGCGCCGCATCCAGTCCCAGTCCTGCTTCCACACTGGTGGTCACCAGGTCCAAACTGTCTGGGAGCGCCTTGATAACCTGCTTCTGACGCGCCTTTACGCGACCTTTGAGCCACGTGCCGGGAATCATCCAGCCGACGACGCCGAATATCAGCACCGCCACCGCCTGCTGAAGACCGATCGTGCCCCAAACGACGACGACGGCCGCCAGGACAAGGCCGGCCATGAAGCTGACGGATGTCATCCAGATAACCACGTACGTGTTCAGGCTCATCGGATTGCCGGACATGACAAGCTGCTTCTCGATGTTCGCCAGTACCCTTGCCGGCAGCACCGATGTGGCCCCCTTCGCCAGCGCCTCAATGCCGGGCACCAGGACACGGTCGGCGAACGGCACGCCGAGATCGGATTCCCCTTCTACGGTCTCCACCGCCCTCGTCCTGAAATCCTGCATTCGCGCCTCTATCATGGAGGGAGAGCGCCGCGCCAGCCCAACTACCAGGCTGATCACCGCCAGAAACACCAGAACTCCGATAATACCGATCAGCATGTCAACCTCTAGATTTCGATAGCCAGTATCTTCTTCATAGACATTGCGCCCAGGAACTCCAGCACCACCGCCGTCACAAGCATGATCTGCCCAGCACTCGTTGTGAACAGTAACCCCATATACTCAGGGTTGATCAGCATGAACAGTAGCCCCATGCCGATCGGCAGCCCGCCGATGATGATCCCCGTCATCCGCTGTTGGGAGGTGAGAGTGGAGATCTCTCCCCGGATGCGCTCCCGCTCACGCATCGTGAACGCTACCCCCTCCAGGATCTCTGCCAGGTTGCCACCCACGCTGCGCTGAATGTTTATCGCAGTCAGAACCATTTCCAGATCCGGGCTGTCTATCCGATCACCCATCGCCTGGAGGGCGTCCTCACCGCTCATCCCCAGGTTGGCATCACGCATCATGCGCTTCACCTCAGTCGCCAGGGGCGGGTCAAGCTGGTTGGCGGCGAACTCAAAGCTCTGCATCAACCCATACCCGGACTTGAGGGAGTTGGCCACCATCCCCAGCATCTCTACCATCTGGGTGTTGATCTTCTTGGTGCGGGAGTTCTTCTTGGAGCCCACCCAGATAGCGGGCAAAGCGTAGCCTAGCACCGCCGCACCGAGCCCCAGAACGATGGCGAACAGGCTTCGAGTAAAGATGAACGGCAGCACGAAGAACACCAGAGCCGCCACGTAGCGGATCATGTAGTATTCACCCACGCGCAGGGGCAACCCCGCCTTCTCTAGACTCAAGGCAACCTGCTCCGAGCCGCGGAGTTGCCCGATGAAGGTGCTAAGGATAGGCAGGCCGCTGTAGGACCGCTTCCTCAGTACCGGCCCCTCCTGCTGCTGTTGCTCCGGCGACACCTCCGCCGCTGCCCTCTCGCTCCGGAACGAGTCCAGCCGCTCCTCCATGGCGCTGCGGCGGGACGTGCGAAGACCGACGATGAGCGAGAAGACGGCGAGAATGACCGTCAACGCGATGATGACAAGCAGGACATCCATGGTCTATGCCTTCACCTTCGGCAAGAACACGCTCTCCGGCAGCTGTATGCCGGCCAGCGCGAACTTGTCCGCGAAACTGGGCCGCAGGCCGGTAGCCGTCATCTGGCCCAGGATCCGTCCTTCAGGGTCCACACCAGCTTGGTTAAATGTGAACAGGTCCTGCATCGTAACGATCTGGCCTTCCATGCCGGTAATTTCGGTCACATGCGTCACCCGTCTCACGCCATCGCTGAAGCGGGCCAGCTGCACGAGGAGGTGCAGCGCGGAGGCCATCTGCTCCCGGATCGCCCGCTGCGGCAGGTCCAGGTTGGCCATCATCACCATGTTCTCCACGCGGGCCAGGGCATCGCGCGGGGAGTTGGCGTGGACCGTGGACAGAGACCCTTCATGGCCCGTGTTCATCGCGTTCAGCATGTCGAACGCTTCGGGCCCGCGCACCTCTCCGATGATGATGCGGTCTGGCCGCATACGCAGGCAGTTGCGCAACAGTTCGCGCTGTGTGATCTCCCCCTTACCATCGATGTTGGGGGGCCGCGCTTCCAGACTCACCACGTGCGGCTGCTGCAGCTTAATCTCCGTCGGATCCTCAATGGTGATGATGCGATCGCTCTCCGGAATGTAAGCGGACAGCGCGTTCAGGAACGTGGTCTTACCGGTGCCGGTACCGCCGGAGATGAGCGTGTTCAGCCGGAGCTTAACGCAGGCTTTCAGGAACTGCGCCATCTCCGCCTCTAGCGTGCCGCCGGCCACCAGCTCATCCATCGTCATCTTGTCAGCGCGGAACTTTCGGATCGTGATCGTCGGGCTCTTGGGCGCTACCGGCGGTATGATGACGTTGACACGTGAGCCGTCAGGCAGACGAGCGTCCACCATCGGCGACGACTCATCGACGCGGCGTCCCAGGGGAGCAACGATCCTCTCGATGATCCGCTGCACGTGCTCCGCGTCCCGGAAGCGGATATCGCTCAGGTAGATTATCCCCTCCCGCTCGAAGTACACCTCGTCGGGAGCGTTCACCATCACTTCGGACACTGAGGGGTCACGAATCATCGTATCGATGGGCCCGAGTCCGACAACCTCGTCCACCACCCGAGACACGATCTGATCGCGGGTGATGCCGCCCACAGTGGGCATCTCCCGGCGCAGGACAGTCTCCGCGGCCTGCTCCACGAGACCCCTTCGCTCTTCAGGGGCCATGGAGCTGATCTCATCGGCGTCCAGCTCCTCAATCAGCACCTGATGCAACCTGAAGATGAGCCCCTCCATATCCTCGTTGTGGCGGCCGGGAGTCCCTCTAGAGGGGGCACTCTCTGGCCGGGCCAAGGGACCCTGAGTACGGCTGCTACCTGATAGCGGGTTAGGCATCTCTCTACTCCACCTTCACTTCTGACTTCTCCTCGGTCAGCTGTCCAAGGATGCGGCCAAACAGGCCCTTGCCATCCCGTTTCTGCTGTCGCTGGCCCTCGCCCTGCTGGTGAACGCCGCTGAGCACGTGGGCCAACTCCACCAAACTCTCCGAGGCCTTAGCGCTGGGCTTCGTGACCACCACCGGCATGCCCAACTGAGTCGCCATGCTGATATTTCGGTCGTAAGGGATAGACCAGAACACCTCCCGGCCCAGCATCCGCTTCACTTCTTGGGGTTGAATGTTGCTCGCCTCGTTGGTGGCGTTTATGACCAGCTTCACCTTCTCCTGGGGGAAGTTCCAGGAGCGGAGCATATCGAGCGCCAACAGGGTGTCCTTGAGGCTGGCCAGGTCCACGGTAGCCACCAGAAGCACCAGCGTAGCCAGCTCCAGCGCCCGCGCCACGATGTCGTTGAACGTGCCCGGGGTGTCCAGGATCACGTAATCATATGTCTGCGCCAGCAGCGTGACCACGCGCTCAATATGGCCGGCGTGGACATTGCGCCAGTCCGTGGGCCGGACCGGCGCCGGCAGGATTGTCACCCCCGTGTTGTGGGTGTAGAGACAGTCCTGAAGCATCTCCCGGCTGATCTCTTCCTCCGGCAGCGCCAGATCGGCTATGCTGCGCTCCACAGGGATGTCCATGAGGATGGCGACATCACCGAACCGGGTGTCCAGGTCGACGAGCGTCACCGACTGGTTAGTCTTCTGCACTAGGGCGGTGGCGAGGTTGGTTGAGATCGTCGTCTTGCCGATTCCCCCCTTAGCGCCGAAGACTGTGAGCACGGTGCCGCAGGCGAGCGGTTCCTCCATCTCCCCCGAGATACGCGCCCGTTTCCGCTCCTCGGTCGCCAGCACGGTATGAATAGAGGTGACCAGCTCCTCTTCCTGGACGGGGGTTGTGAGGTAGTCACTGACACCGGCAAGCATCGCTTTGCGGATGCTGCCCGGTTCCTTGATGGATGAATAGGCCACGATCGGGGACTGAGGCAGGAGATCCGCCACCGCCTCCACCGTCTGCAGGGCTCTGACTACGGGCTCCTCTATGGCGACGACCACGACATCCGGCTCCGCCTCCTTGGCCAGCGACACCGCTTCGATCCCATAGCCAGCTTCGCCCAGCACTGCGAAACCCGAAAGGGCCAGCATCTTCTGGACCTCAGACCTTGCGATCTGATCCTGGTCTATTACGATGACTCGGGGGTTACGTGCCATTTGCCCTACACTCCCATGACCTCTCCCAAACAAGACGCGCCGCTATTGTAGTGACGATAGCCCCAGCAGCGCCGCGCAGTTGGGCGACGCTCCGTTATCTGCCCACACGCTTCGAGTCTCCACCAGACTGGAATCGCCGAAGGCGCGCAGCGCCAGGGCCAGCCGGCCGCTGAAGTTCTGTCCGCAGGTCTCGGCCACGGTGAGGACCTCCCCGTGCACCGGCGATACCGCCAGGGTGACGGTCGTGGCGTCCGGGTTGGAGCTTTCACCGTCGTCAGAGATTGATGGCGCGCCCTCGGTACCTTCATTCACCGCAGTCAGCGCCACATCCTGATCGATGCTCAACACCTGCGCATTCTGTATGATCGTCCTCGCGATCTCGTCCCTGCCGCCTTCGAGGGTGACGCCGCCTCCGGTGGAGTCGCTGGTTTCGATCTTGACGGTGAGGATAACGTCCACGTAATCGCCCGGCCTGATGAGGCCGCTGGCGCCGATCACGTTGCTCACCTGGATGGAGACCGCACGCATGCCCTCCGGAATCACGAAGGCCAGCGGCGGATTCTCCACATTGGTGATGGCAGCGCCGGTAGGTGTGACCTTCGTCGGGATCACCTGCTCACCCGCCACCAGCGGCACGCGGGTCACCTGGCCGACAACAGCAGCCGGGTCGCCGAAGACATCCGCCAGCACCGCGCCAGACGAGATCTCCTTGATCTCTACCATCTCCTCCGTCACGCGCGTGCCGGCAGGGATGTTCTGGGTGGCGACGACCACAGGCGTTACCACCGCGCCGGAGACGTCGCCGCCGCCGCCGTCGCTGGCCTGGCTCAGGTACACAACCACGAGCACCGCGCTCACGATCCCCAGGAACAGGCCCAGAAGCATAAGACCTTTGTTAGACCTACCGCCTAACGCCTGATTCTTAATCATCTCTTACCTCGCAGGTCACTATTTTCCGGCCTCACCCGCAGCGAGCGGGCCACAATAAAACCTCATTACGAATCTAATGATGGTATTGGGGGCCATTCTGTTACGAGATCAGCCACTGCGAAGCGACTAATTCTAAATACTATGGCCGAAGCATGAGATGCTGGCCATTTGGTGTTGGATAAACGGTGAGACGGACTCCCTCTTGGTCTGAGGAGGCGCCCACGGTCGTGGGACCTCAGGGGCGGCCGCCCCTGCCTAGCGCATCCCGGGGCCGGGGCCTGCCTGGCCTTACCCGTCGGCGCCTCGCGCCGTACCGCAGGGGGCCACAGCCCCCTACTCTAACCTCATCTCCGCCGTTGAAGAGAACGTCAGCGTGGGACCAAGAATGTCGCCGCTGACGAATTGGACCAAGCCAGCCAGTGGAGTTATAAGGTCATAATCGTAATCCACCTGCACCACCACAGAGTCCCCCGGTTGGCCTTGGGCGTTGGTGACCGTGACGGTCATATTTGAAGATTCGTTTGGAAGATCGGAAGTTTGATAGACGCGATCAATGATGTCTTGCTGCGTGGCGGCGACCGCTCCCAGCCGCGCACCTTCGCGGGCGGAGTTCGTCACCGTGATCCAGGAATAGAAGCCCATGCCGAAGTCCACGATGGCGAACAGAAGGATAAGGAAGATTGGAATAAGAAGCGCAAACTCGGCCAGAGCCTGCCCCTTCTCCCCGTTCTTTCTCCGTATTCGAATCAGTTTTAACATCGGCTAGCCCATCTACTGGCCGCAGGCACAGCGCCCGCAAGGAAAAGACCCTAGATCATGAATCCGAGCTGCTGTCATGGGTGGTGGGGCCGGTTGCCCCGGCCCCACCACCCATGGCCGACGGCAGCATGCTGCCGTCGGTCCGCACTACGTTACAGCTCGCTAGTAATGCTGCCCAGGGTGCCCGCGATAGCCAGGCCGAGAAGGCCCAACGCCGCGATGCAGACCACCGCGATGAGCGCCAGGAGCAGACCGTACTCGGCCAGAGCCTGACCCTCTTCCCGCTCGAAGCGGGCAACGAACCGCAGCAGGGCCGCGCTAATAATGGAAAGCATCTCTTCCTCCTTTCCTAAAGGTTCTCACGCTTTCCTCTCCCCCGGAGACACTATCGATAAAGACAGCCCGTCCCGAGGGTCTTCATGAGGTTAGATGACAGCCCATCTACACCCGTTACGCTTATGTCCACATAGTGAAAGAATTTTCACCACCCGTACTGGCCCGTCCTCGCCACGCTAAACGTTTACCGGTTCCCTGCGTTCCAACTAAAGAAGACGTATTCTGTGATCCAGCGTTACGTAAACTCCGATCAGGTGCCCGTCTCTCTGACCCAGCGGCGCCACGAGCGGGAGACGGTGGCAGCGCTCCACTGCTTCACGCTTTGCGGAGTAACTCCAATACGAGACCCCAGCCTGAAGGCTGGGGCATGGGCGGAGTCGATACCACACCCGTTACGGCCTGGTGATGCCCACCGATACGCCGCTGCGCCTGAGGCGCATCAGCAGGCGGCTGAAGGCGAGTGCGCCTCCGCTGCAAAGCATGAACTGACGGTATACTGCCAAGGAGCAACCAACCCTTGACCACCGCCATCGCCGCCATCATCGGCCTGCTTCTAGGCCACACCCTGGATATATTCTTCGACCGGCTGTACACGGACGCGCCGCTGACCGGCCCTCTCCACCGCTGTCCTCACTGCCAGCGCGGGCTGCGCCCGCTGCACCTAGTCCCTATCGTCGGCGTGATCTGGAGCCGTGGCCACTGCCCCGATTGTGGCCGCCGACTGCCCCTGCACGCCTTCCTCCTCGCCCCCGGCGCCGCCGCCCTGTTCGCGGCCGCGGAGCTCATCATCGATGGCTTCGGCCCGGCGCTCCTGGCCGGCGCCTTCGCCACCGTCTTCCTCGCCCTCACCTTCACGGACCTGGAGCGCCGCCTGATCCCTAACCGCGTCATCTATCCTTCCATCCTCCTGGCGGCGGCGCTCTCCTGGACCTGGGAGGAGATCTCCGTGGTCGAGGTGTTCGCGGGAGGAGCAGTTGCGCTGGCCCTCACCTCCGTCATATTCGTCCTGGGCCGCGGCGGCTTCGGCTTCGGCGACGTGAAAATGTCGATCCTCATGGGCCTCGTCGTCGGCTTCCCTTCCGTGATCGTTGGCGTCTTCATGGCCACCTTCGCGGCGGGCGCCTTCGTCCTGCCCCTGTTGCTCCTGCGCATGATCGGCCGACGCGACTACATCGCCTACGGACCGTTCATCGCCATCGGCGCCGTGGTCGCCCTGTTCTGGGGCGACCCAATATGGGACTGGTACGTCGACCGCTAACTCCACCCTCCGGACGCCGCCTCACCCCATGTAACGTGACACCTGATTCCGCTGTCCTACATGTTGCAGGTTGCGACCAAATGTCCTCCACAGTCAGTTCCCTACCGGCGCCTAGGAGTTCGCTTCTCCGCGCACTTCTGAAGCCTGGCAACGTACTTCCCGCCTTGGTCTGGCTGTTCTTCGTATTCACCCAGGCCGTCAACTCTCCCTTCCCCCCCTCCCTCTCCACCATCCTGCTGATCCTCATAAATAGTGTCGCCGTGGTCCTCTTCGTCATCCGGCGGGACGCGACCCGAGTGGGCAATAAGGTGGAGATGCTCATCGCCCTCTCCGGCACCTTCATCGTCGCCTTCCTCAGGGGCCCCCAGGTGTGGGAACTCCATTTGCTGCCCACCGTGATCCAGATCATCGCCCTCCTGGGCTGGGCCGCGGCCCCACTGCCCCTGGGCCGCAGCTTCCGCAACGTCCCG
>JADFNQ010000160.1 GCA_022563285.1 Chloroflexota bacterium
CGGCTACGTCCAGGGCCGCCGCGTCACCCGCGTCTCCAACCGCGGCCTCATCGTCGGCGACGACGCCGCCATCGCCATCGATGCCCTGTTCGTGCCCAGCATGACGAAGCGCTACCTGCGGGCGATCCGCCGGGCCACTAAGAAGCGCGTCTCCCACCTCATCAACACCCACCACCACATCGACCACACCGGCGGCAACCAGTTCTTCCCGCGCTCGGAGATCGTGGCCCACGTGAACGCCCGCGAGGAGATGATCCGCTTCGGGATGCCCGTGGAACGGCTTCAGGCGTTCATCCCTGAGTTCGCGGAGGAGTATCCGGACCTGCGCCTGGTCCTGCCGGACACCGTCTACGCCGGCCAGATGACGATGTATCAGGGCGACCGCGCCATAGAGCTGCTGTACATGGGGCCGGCCCACACCCCCGGCGATACGCTTATCTACCTGCCGCGGGAGAAGGTGCTGTTCGCCGGCGACGTGGCCTTCCACTACGTGGTGCCGGGGCCGTTCGACTGCCACGTCAGCGGCTGGATCCGCGTCGCCGACCGCATCGCCAACCTGGATGTGGAGACGATCGTGCCCGGGCACGGGCCCATCGGCACGAAGGCGGAGCTGCGGGAGATGCGCGACTACCTGGCGCTGGTGCGACGCGAGGCGCGCAAGCTGTACCAGGCGGGGGAGCCCCCGAACGAGGCGGCCCGCAAGCTGAACGTCGGCGGCTACTACACGCAGTGGGCGAACCCGGAGCGTCTGCCCCTGATCGTGCAGCGGCTGTACATGGAGTTTGAGGGGGAGATGTAGTGGCGCGCCCCGACAGTCCGGGCGCCGCCGAAACCAGGAGCGACGTCCAGCAGCGCCTGGACCGCGCCTTCAACCCCCGCACCGTGGCCGTGGTGGGTGACAAACGGGCGATGGGCTACCTGTGGCTGCGCTCTATGAGCACCTTCCAGGGCAAGCTCTACTCCGTCCAGATCGACCCGGACGAGATACCGGGCATCGAGGAGCTGGGCGTGCCCAACTTCGCCAGCCTCCTGGACATCCCGGACGAGATCGACTACGTGGTGTGCGCGGTGCCGCGGCAGGTCTCGCCCCGCGTCGTCGCCGACTGCATCGAGAAGGGGGTCGGCGCCGTCACCCTGTTCACCTCCGGCTTCGCGGAGACGGAGACGGAGGAGGGGATACGGCTGCAGGAGGAGATCGGCCAGATGGCGCGGCAGGCGGGTCTCCTGCTCATCGGGCCCAACTGCATGGGGATATACAACCGTCGCCTGGGGCTGCGCCACTCCTGGGAGCAGCCCGCGGGCGATGCCGGCAACGTGGGGTTCATCTCCCAGAGCGGCACCCACTGCATAAACTTCTCGCTGGTGGGAGACCGTCACGGCATCCGCTGCTCCAAGAACGTCAGCTTCGGAAACGCCGTCGTCCTGGATGCCGCCGACTACCTGGAGTACCTGGCGGACGACGCCGAGACGGAGGTGATCGGCATCTACATGGAGGGGGCACAGGACACCCGGCGCTTCTTCCGCGCCCTGCGGGAGACGGCGCGCGTGAAGCCGGTGGTGGTGTGGAAGGGCGGCGTAACCGCGGCCGGCGCGCGGGCGATCTACTCTCACACGGCGGCGCTGGCCACGGCGCCCGCGGTGTGGGACGCGGCGATGCGACAGGCCGGCGCCGTGCAGGCGGAGAGCCTTGACGAGACTATCGACGCCGTGAAAGCGCTCGTCTACTGCAAGCCGGGCAGCGGTTACCGGATGGGGCTCATCGCCATGACCGGCGGCCAATCGGTGGTCATCACCGACGACTTCGAGCGGGAAGGGCTGGAGGTGCCGCTGCTTACCGCCGCCTCCTACGAGAAGCTATCGCAGTTCTTCAACATCATCGGCGGCAGCTACCGCAACCCGCTGGACTCCGGCGGCACCATCGGCTGGGGGCTCCTGCCCCAGAACTTGGAGAAGCTGCTGGGGGTCCTGGACGAGGACGAGACCGTGGACGCCATCGCCATGGAGGTGGGGGCCGGCTTCCTGGCCCGCCGCATGCGCGAGAACCCCGGCATCCTGGACGCATTGCTGGATACCATGACCGCCCACAGAGAGCGCTCGCAGAAGCCGTTTATCGCCATCGCGCACCCCGGCCACCTGGAGGACGTATCGGCGATGATCCGCTCCCGGCTGCTGGAGCGGGGCATCCCGCCCTTCGCCAGCTTCCAGGCCGGGGCGAGGGCGCTGCGCCGCGCCATCGACTACTGGCGCTTCCGCGAGGGGCTGGACTGATGGGACGTGGCATCCTCGCTTTTCCGTTGGAGGTGTCGCCATGAAAGCCGCCGTATACTACCGCGCCAACGAGCCGCTCTCCCTGGAGGAGCTGGAGCTGCTGGAGCCCCAGCGGAACGAGGTGACCGTTCGGATAGAGGCTGCGGGCGTCTGCCACAGCGACCTCCACTTCATCGACGGCCTGCTGCCGCACCCCACGCCGGCGGTGCTGGGGCACGAGGGCGCCGGCGTGGTGGAGACGGTGGGAGAGGGCGTCACCTACGTCCAGCCCGGCGACCACGTCATCCTTTCGTTCATCCCCTCCTGCGGGCAGTGCCCGTACTGCATCGCCGGTCGCCCCAACCTGTGTACTGTGGGCAACCGCGCCGCCGTCCGCGGCACTCTGTTGGACGGCACCACCCGCCTGCGCAAGGGCGAGCAAGAGATATACCACATGACCTGCACCTCCTGCTTCGCCGAGCGCTCCGTGGTGCCGGAGTCCAGCCTGGTCAGGATCCGCGACGATATGCCCCTGGACCGGGCCGCCCTCATCGGCTGCGGGGTGATGACCGGCGTGGGCGCGGTGATCAACACCGCGAAGGTGCAGGCCGGCAGCGTCGTGGCCGTCATCGGCTGCGGCGGCGTGGGGCTGAACGTGGTGCAGGGCGCGAGCCTTTCCGGCGCGGTGAAGATCATCGCCGTGGACGTGAGCGACTTCAAGCTGGAGCTGGCGCAGCAGTTCGGCGCCACCCACACCGTCAACGCCGCCACAGACCCGGACGTCGTCGGGGCGATCCGGCAGCTCTCGCCCGGGGGCGCCGACTACGCCTTTGAGGTGATCGGGCGGCCGGAGGCGATGCGCCAGGCGTACGACGCCACCCGCCGCGGCGGCATGGCGATCGTAGTCGGGCTGGCGCCGGCCGGCGCCGAGGTCTCGATACCCGCCGCCAGCTTCCTGCAGGAGAAGGTGCTCACCGGCTCCTCCTACGGCGGCGCCCGTCCCCGAATCGACATGCCGAAGCTCATCGACCTGTACCTGGCGGGAAAGCTGAAGCTGGACGAGCTGATCAGCCGCCGCTACCCGCTGGACGGGATCAACGACGCCTTCCAGGCGCTGCGCGAAGGGGAGGTGGCGCGCAGCGTCATTCAGTTCCAGGTAGAAGGTTGAACGAAGAGGGAAGTAGGACGGGGTTGCCCTCTTCCCTCTTCCCTCTTCCCTGTTATCATGATGCCATGAAGCGCTCCGTATACCTAGATCACGCTGCAACCACTCCCCTCCACCCCGAGGCGCTGGAGGCGATGCTACCCTATCTCGGCGAACGGTTCGGCAATCCGTCCGGCGCCTACGCCCTGGGGCGCCAGGCCGCCCGGGCGGTAGACGAGTCACGCAGCGGCGTGGCGGAGCTACTCGGCTGCCGGCCCCGGGAGATCGTGTTCACGGGCGCGGGCACGGAATCGATCAACCTGGCGATCAAGGGGGTAGCGTTCGCCCAGCAGCTGGCCGGGATGGGCAACCAGATCATCACCTGCGCCACGGAGCACCACGCCGTCCTCCAATCCTGCGAGTACCTGGAGCGCTTCGGCTTTGAGACCATCCACGTGCCCGTAGACAGGTACGGCATGGTGAGCGCCGAAGCGGTCGCCGGCGCGCTCACAGACCGCACGATACTCGTCAGCGTGATGCTCGCCAACAACGAGGTGGGCAGCGTGAACCCTGTCGCCGATAT
>JADFNQ010000012.1 GCA_022563285.1 Chloroflexota bacterium
TCCTCGCCCTGGAGGCGATCACCAAACGGCCCGTCGTTGTGGACGACGATGCGATCGCCGTCCGTTCCGTGGTCAACCTCTGCCTCTCCTTCGACCACCGCATCCTGGACGGCGCCCAGGCGGGCGAGTTCCTCCGCTCCCTCGTACAGCGGATGGAGGGCTACGGCCCGGACTCGTCCCTGGAATGAGCGCGCTCCATCCCCCCTGCCTCGCCCGCTGGCTGGGCCGGCTGGAGTACGAGCAGGCCTGGGCGCTCCAGCGCGAACTGGCCGTGCGTCGCGCTAGGCGGGAGATCGAGGACACGTTGCTCCTGCTGGAGCACCCTCCCGTGTACACCACAGGCCGTCGCTCCTGCGGCGACCGTCTCCTGGTTCCGCCCGAGGCGCTGGGCGCGCCGCTGCTGACCGTCGACCGCGGCGGGGACATCACCTTCCACGGGCCCGGCCAGCTTGTCGCCTACCCGATCATCGGCCTGGGGGGTCAGCCCCGCGGCGTCCAGACCTATGTTCGCGGCCTGGAAGAGGTAGTCATCCGCACCCTCGCCTGCTTCGGCATCGAGGCTGGCAGGGAGCAGGGGCTCACCGGCGTCTGGGTGGGCCGCGAGAAGATCGCCGCCATCGGCGTGCGGGTGAGCCGGCCCGGCGGAGCGGCGGGAGGCTGGGTCACCAGCCACGGCCTGGCCCTCAACGTCAGCGTCGATCTTGGATGGTTCGAGCGCATCGTAGCTTGCGGAATCGCCGGACGCGACGTCACCTCCATGGCGCGGCTGCTGGGCCGCCGCCTGCCGTTGCCGCAAGTGGCCGAGCGCCTCGCCCGTGAGTTCGGGCCCGTCTTCGACCGCGATGTCGCGAGCCTGAAGGCCGCTCCTCCCCCTGCCGCCGTATCTTTGCCCCTCACTTCTACGAAAGATACAATACTGTAGGGCCACCCCCGGCAAGCCCCCACAGGAGGAGCCTTCCCCATGACCGTCGAGCAAGAGCGGATGGATGACGCTACCCCGGAATCCGCAGACGCGCCTCCCATCATCCAGGCGCTGGATGTCGTCAAGACGTATGACACCGGCAAGGTCAAGGTTGAGGCGCTGCGCGGCGTCAGCATAACGATTCACCAGGGCGAGATGGTCGCCATCATGGGGCCTTCCGGCTGCGGCAAGACGACTCTCCTCAACTGCCTCAGCGGGCTGGACGTTATCGATAGCGGCCGGGTCTCCGTGGACGGCGTGGACCTGAGCACCATGTCCGACAACGATAAGACGGAGTACCGCGCCCAGCGCATGGGCTTCGTCTTTCAGTTCTACAACCTGTTGCCGGTTCTGTCCGCGGTGGAGAACGTGGAGCTGCCCCTGCTGGTCTCCGGCGTCTCCGCTCGGGAGGCCCGCCAGCGCGCCCTGCAGGCCCTGGATCAAGTCCACCTCCGCGACTGGGCGGAGCACACGCCGGCGGAACTCTCCGGCGGCGAGCGGCAGCGGGTGACCATAGCTCGGGCACTGGTCAACAGTCCGGCGATCGTTTGGGGGGACGAGCCCACCGGCGATCTGGACAGCACCAACGCAGGCGAGATCATGGACCTCCTTTGCGACCTGAACGAGAGACAGCGCCAGACTTTCGTCCTCGTGACCCACGCCCTTGAGGTGGCGGAGCGCACCGGCCGCATCATCAGGATGCAGGACGGCCAGATCATCAGCGACAACCGCATCATCAATCGCGAGGCGGGGATCTGGGGGCCGGCAGAAGGGGCGGAGCCCGAATAGGGGACGGCCATGGACAGCCTATTCGGCATCCCAATGGACACCCTGATGGTGGTGTTCCTGGTCGCCTTCGCCATCGTGATGAGCGTGGTGACCGCTCTGGCGCTGCGGAACCGCGTCCTTCTCAAGCTAGGCCTCCGTAGCATCCCCCGCCGGCGTGGGCGGACGGTGATCATCGTCCTGGGCCTGATGCTGGGGACGATCATCATCGCCGCTGCCTTCGGCACCGGCGATACGATGACCAACACCATCCGCTCCTCGGTGCTGACATCTTTGGGGAACATCGACGAGGTGATCTCGATACGGGGCACGGATACCGGCACGGATTTCGATGGGCATGGCTTCATCGAGGGGCCCGAAGACATCGCGTACTTCGACGAGGCGCTGTTCGGTGTGGTGGACGAGGCCATCGGGGATTCCGAGCTGGTGGACGGGATCGCCCCCGTCATCAGTGAGCCGGTCGCGGTACAGGACACGACCAGCCGCCAGAACGAGCCCCGGGCTACGCTCTTCGCCAGCGATCCGGCCCGTCTGGCCGGCTTCGGCGAGATCAAGGAGGTTGGCGGGGGCACCGTCTCCCTGGCCGACCTCGGCCCGGGCGAGGTGTACCTGAACGACGAGGCGGCCGACGAGCTGAACGCCAGCGCCGGCGACGAACTGTTGGTGTTCGCTGGCGGTCAGTCCGTCCCCCTGCAGGTGAAGGCCGTGGTGAAGTACCGGGGCAGCCTCACCGAGGAGTCCGCCCTGCTGCTGTCCCTGGACGCCGCCCAACGTCTCCTGGATAAGGAAGGGCTGATCAAGCACATCGTTGTCTCCAACCGGGGTGGGGCTCTATCAGGCGCCAAGCACAGCGATGAGGTGATAGAGGCCCTGGAGCCAACGCTAACCCCCCTCAACCTGGAGGCCGACCCCACGAAGGTGGACGCGCTGGACTTCGCCAACGAACTGGGGAACGTCTTCACTTCGTTCTTCGTGATCTTCGGCACGTTCTCCATAGTGGCCGGCATAATGCTGATCTTCCTCATTTTCGTCATGCTGGCGGCGGAGCGGAAACCGGAGATGGGCATGGCGCGGGCGGTGGGCACCAAGCGGCGACACCTGATCCAGATGTTCCTGTTCGAGGGGGTGGTCTACGACCTGGTGGCCGCCGCCATCGGGGCGTTGTTGGGCCTGGCCGTGGCCTACGGTATGGTGCTGATTATGGCCAAGGCGTTTACCAACTTCGGTGTAGACATAGAGCAGGACTTTCGGCTTCGCAGCCTTATCGTCGCCTACACCCTGGGGATGCTGCTCACCTTCATCGTCGTCACCGTGTCGGCCTGGCGGGTGAGCCTCCTCAACATCGTATCGGCCATAAGAGACCTGCCGGACCCGGTGCTGAGGAAGGGTGGCAGGTTGACTTTGATCCTGGGCGTGCTGGGCCTGCTCATCGGCGTCCTGCTGACCTTCATCGGTCTGAGCGCCGAGGTAATGACATTCTTCATGCTGGGAATATCGTTCGTGATCCTGGGTCTGGTGCCCCTGCTGCGGCGTCTGGGTCTGCCGGACCGGGCCGCCTACACGCTGCCGGGCATAGCGCTGGTAGTCTGGTGGCTGCTCCCCTTCGACACGTTCGACTTCATCCTGCCGGACTTTTCGCAGGACATCTCCATCTTCATCACCTCCGGGATCATGGTTGTGATCGGCGCCACCTGGACGGTGATGTACAACTCGGACCTGCTCCTGCGGGCGATCATGGCCGTGTTCGGCCGCGTCCGCGCGCTGGCGCCGGTGCTGAAGACCGCCGTCGCCTACCCGTTGACCAATCGGTTCCGCACCGGCATGACGGTCGCCATGTTTTCCCTGGTGGTGTTCACCCTGGTAGTGATGGCCACCCTGACCAACGCCTTCTCCCAGCTGTTCAACGACGAGGAGGCGTTCGGCGGTGGCTTCGACATCCGCGCCACCACCGTCCGCATCAACCCGATAGGCGACATCGATGCCGCCATCGAGCAGTCAACCACCCTGAGCGCTGAGGATTTCCAGGTCGTGGCCAGTCAGTCGTCTCTGTCGCTGCAGGCGAGGCAGGTGGGCTCCGTGGGGAAGGAGTTCGAGACCTACCCGGTGCGGGGGCTTGACGATGAGTTCCTGGCCAACAACACCTACGAGTTCGCCCTCATGGCCGAGGGCTACGATTCGCCCCAGGAGGTGTGGCAGGCGCTGGCGGACGACCCGGGCCTGGCCATAGTTGACCCGATCCCGGTCCCCAGACGCGATCAGTTCGGCTTCCAGGCGGGCGTTCCCGATTTCGAGCTTGAGGGCTTTTTCCTCGAAGACGAGACCTTCTCTCCCCTGGAGATCGACATTGAGGATCCTCAGACAAGGACGTTCTTCAGCCTGACCATCATCGGCGTGCTCAAGGATACCTTCCCTGAGTTTATGCTGGGCATCTCCACCTCCCAGCGGAAGCTGGAAGCGGCGTTCGTGGATCGAGCCCAGCCCACTGTCCACTTCTTCCGGCTGGCTGACGGTACGGACGTCGCGGCCACCGCCGATGCCCTGGAATCGGCCTTCCTGACGAACGGTATGGAGGCGGACGCTCTTGCCGAGGAGCTGAAGGATGCCGTAGGCACCCAGATAACGTTCAACTACATATTGCAGGGGTTCATGGGGCTGGGACTGGTGGTAGGGGTAGCGGCGCTGGGCGTTATCAGCGCCCGCTCCGTGGTGGAGCGGCGTCAGCAGATAGGCGTGTTGCGATCCATCGGCTTTAAGCGTGGCATGGTGCAGCTCAGCTTCTTGCTGGAATCGTCCTTCATTGCCCTGCTCGGCATCGGTCTCGGTTCAATCCTCGGCCTCATCCTTTCCTTCAACATCATCAGAGACGGCTCACAACAGGCCAGCACCGAGAACATAGAGTTCGCCGTCCCCTGGCTCAACCTGACAGTCATCTTCCTCATCGCATACGGGGCGTCTCTGCTGACCACTTACCTGCCCGCCCGTCAGGCCTCCCGCGTCTACCCGGCTGAGGCCCTGCGCTACGAGTAGGGCGGCGCAGGCGTGTACGCCGCGATCTCCGCCTAGCAGACCACCTATATCGCTCTTTTCGCGGCTCTTTAGACATTAACGGCGGTAATAAAAAATCTAAGTGGCGTTACTTGACATTTTTGTGCCAAACGTTAGCATCAGGGTGATCATCGGTGGGCGGGACTCATCGCTGCTCTACTCCCGTGCTGAGTTGTGCCCAGCTAGCGGTCAAACTGTGTCATGGCGAAGAAAAGAGCCGGACAAGAACGACTAATTCGTGTGCCCGCTGCCGGTAGCCCAACCGACGGATCACGGGCGGAAGAGGTACTGCGGCCAATCGTGGACGGCATTACTTCGCAGGTTGGCGAGCAGTTCTTTCGCGCCCTTGTGAGGCATCTTGCGGACGCACTCAAAGTTCGCTTTGCCTTCATTAGTGAGCAGCTGGATCATGAGGGTGCACGAGTTCGTCTGGTAGCCTTCTGGGCAGGCGACGGTTACGGTGAGAACTTTGAATACCCCACAAAGGGGACGCCATGTGCGCACGTAGTAGGCAAAGGGCTGGCCTCCTTCCCCTCTGGTCTGCGGGAGCTATTTCCAGAGGACGCCTGGCTGAGGGAGGTAGGCGCCGAGAGCTATCTCGCGATTCCCCTGTTCGATTCAACTGAACGTCCGCTTGGACACTTGGGTGTGATGCATGATGCACCGATGCGTGAGGAGCATCTTAACGAGCAGATCCTGCGGATCTTCGCTGAGCGTGCGGGCAGCGAGCTGGAGCGCAACCGGGCGGAGGTGGCGTTGCGGGAGAGCGAGGAGCGGTACCGGGAGCTGGTCGAGGAGATCAACGATGTCATCTATGAGATCGACACAAACGGGCGCGTAACCTACATCAGCCCAATCGCGGAGGAGGTCAGCGGGTACAGCCCGAACGAGATCATCGGACGTTCCATCGTTGAGTTCATGCCTCCGGAGGAAGTACCGGCGAGAATGGACAGTTTCGGGCAAGGTCTCGCCGGAAGGCCAGTACCCACCGAGTTCAGGCTCGTGTCCAAGTCGGGAGAGATCCGCTGGATTCACACCCTCGGCCGAGTGCTCCGCGAGGGCGACCGCATTACTGGTTTTCGAGGAGTACTGACGGACATCACCGACCGCAAGCGGGCTGAGGAGGCGCTGCGCGACAGCGAGGAACGGCTGAAGATACTGTTTGAATCAGCGCCCGATGCCTACTATTTGAACGACCTAGAAGGAAGATTTGTTGATGGCAACAGAGCCGCAGGGGAGATCAGCGGCTATAAGAGGGAGGAGTTGATCGGCCAGAGCTTCTTAAGTTTGAAGCTCCTCTCTCCAGATGAGATCTCCAAAGCGGCTGTGCTCCTGGCCAGGAACGCTCAGGGTGAAGCCACCGGACCAGACGAATTCACGCTGAATAGGAAAGACGGCAGTCAGGTTGCAGTGGAAATACGGACATTCGTGGTAAGGATCGCAGGCGAGGTTCTAGTGCTGGGTATTGCCCGCGACATCACGGAGCGCAAGCGGGCGGAGGAGGCGCTGCGGGAGAGCGAACAGCAGTATCGGGCTCTGTATGACGACAACCCGACAATGTACTTCACCGTGGATACTGAAGGAACGGTGCTGTCCGTGAACAAGTTCGGCGCGGAGCAGCTTGGCTACAAGGCTGATGAGCTGGTTGGACGGTCGGTACTGGGGATCTTCCATGACGATGATAGGGAAGATGTCCAGGAACAGTTAGCGGCCTGTGTGCGAAACCCGGCTGAGGTTGCCCAGTGGGAGTTTCGCAAGGTGTGCAAGGACGGGAGCCTGATGTGGGTGAAGGAGACCGTCCGCGCCGTGCGTGGCCCTGACGGCGATACGATTGTCCTCATCGTCTGCGAGGACATCACGGAGCGAACGAGGGTGGAGGAGGCGCTTCGGGAGGCCAGGGATGAGCTGGAGAGCAGGGTAGAGACCCAGCTGCAGCGGGGGAACACCTATGGGCTGACCTTCCGCGAACTCACCGTGATCCACCTTGTGGCGGAAGGAAAATCGGACAAGGAGATTGGGGCGCTGCTGAGCATCAGTCCCCGGACGGCCAACAAGCATGTGCAGAATATCCTTAAGAAGATGGGCGCCTCCTCTCGCACGGAGGCGGGGGTGCGGGCTGTCAGGGAGGGGCTGGTCGTCTAGTGAACGGGAGAGGCGCGGTCAACCTGACGCCCGCTGGAGAGTTGCGCCGCACACGGCGCTGACGAATCCAGATTGCCGCCGGTAAGACTCGTACATCATCACCGTCCCAGCATACGTAGTAATCCGTATTGACGTACGGCGCTCATACGCGCGACATCATCTCAACAGAGGGGGAACGAATCGGCCATCGGCAGCGGTTTGCCCGCTATCTAGGACCGCCGACAGAATCGCCGCAAGGGGGGCCGGCCGCAACCTGAGGTATCTGCCATACCTCAGGGGGCCAGGGGTTCTCCTGTCGACAGCCCTAGACGGTGGGCAACTAAGGCCACCGTATCCTCTTTGGGCGCTAGCGTCAAGCAGGCAGTTTTGCGCTGGCTAACACCGCCGAGAAGCGGGCAACTTCCTGGCCCGCTTCTCTCTTTTCGACCCGTCAGGGGATCGTCCCGTCCTCCTTGAGCGCCACGATCCGGTCCCAATTGTAACCCAGCTCAAGCAGCACCTCCTCCGTGTGCTGACCCAGCTCCGGCGCCGGGCCTCGCGGTGCCTGCGGCGTTTCCGTGAAGTCCGCCGGGGTGGCTATCATCGGCGTGGGGCCGTCCGGCCCTGGGACCTCTACGAAGGCGCCGGTGGCTTGGGTAATCGGGTCATCGACCACCTCGTTGATGGAGTTTACCGGCGCCCACCACACGTTATGCTCGTCGAACACCTCCGCCCATTCCGCCATGCTCTTCGTAGCGAAGACAGAGTCCAGCTCCTCCACCAGGGCCGGGGCGTTGAACCGCCGCTGCTCGATGTTAGCGAACCGCTCGTCCGACATCAGCTCCTCACGCTGGATGGCCCGGCACAGATCGCCCCAGTGCCGGTCCGCCTGGAGAAGGAGAAGCCAGAACCAACGGCCCTCGCCGGACTTGTAGCAGGTGATGAGCGGATTGATCGCGTGGTAGCGGTCGTACGGCTGAACGGGAACCTTGAGCCTGAGGGCCAGGCTGAGGTCCCAGCCCATCATGTACACCCCCGTGCGGAACAGGGAGACGGCTACTCGCTGCCCCTTGCCGGTCTTCTTCTGGGCCAGGAGGGCGGCACAGACGGCGCCCGCCGCGGCGGTGCCTGCCATATGGTCGCCCATGCCGCCCCGCTGCTGCGGTAGCTCCGCACCCGCCGGCGTGAGGGCGGCCGCCACCCCGGCCCGCGCCCAGAAGGCGCCTATATCGTACGCCGCCCGGTTCCGCTCCGGCCCGTCCGGCCCGTAGCCCGTTATCTGGCAGTAGACCAGCCCCGGGTAGCGGCGGCTGAGCTCCTCGTAGCTTAGGCCGAACTGGTCCAGCGCCCGCGGCCGCATGTTGGTGATGAAGACATCCGACTGCTCGATGAGGCGGTGGGCGATCTGGCGGGCCTCCTCGGTCTCCAGGTTGAGCGCAACGCTGCGCTTGCCCCGGTTGTCCACCTCGAAGGGCGGGTTGACGGGCAGCGGTGAGCCCAGCACGGATGCGAACAGCCCCCGGAACGGGTCCCCCTGCGGCGGCTCGATCTTCACCACCTCGGCGCCCCAATCACACAGCATCGCCGCCGCCGAGGGGCCGGCCACCCACAGCCCCAGCTCGACGACCTTCACTCCCTCCAGCGGACCAGGCATATCGAACCTCGCTTTCAGACCGGAGATACAGTTGGTGCCGGAGGGCAGAATCGAACTGCCGACACCGCGATTTTCAGTCGCGTGCTCTACCCCTGAGCTACCCCGGCACCATCCGCATTCTAGGTACGGCCCCGCGGCAGCGTCAAGGCAAACTGACTGACCCTGGGGTCGCCCTGCGGTACAATTCGATTCGAGCCTGTCGCTTGTGGGGAGGTGCATATGAACGTCGGCACTATCGCCGAGACCAAGGTGGAGGAGTACCGTGTGGGCCTGACGCCCCAGGGGGTGCGTGCCCTGAGTCGGGCCGGCCACCAGGTAATCGTCCAGCGCGGCGCTGGCCTGGGCTCAGGCTTCCCCGACGGGCAGTACGAGGCGGCGGGGGCGGCTCTTCACGCGACGGCTGAGGAGGTGGCACGGAGCGTGGACGTGCTGGTCAAGGTCAAGGAGCCGTTGCCGCCGGAGTACCCGCTTCTCCGCTCCGGCCTTATCCTCTTCACTTACCTCCACCTGGCGCCCGTGCCCGAGCTGACCCGCGCCCTGCTGGAGTCCGGCGTCGACAGCATCGCCTACGAGACAGTGCGCAGCAACGACGGCTCGTTGCCGCTCCTCTTGCCGATGAGTCAGGTGGCCGGCCGTATGGCCGGCGAGGTGGGCGCCCAGCTCCTGAAGAAGCCGGGCCCTGGTCGCGGCAAGCTCCTCGGCGGCATTACCGGAGTGCCTCCGGCCCGGGTCGTCGTCCTGGGGACCGGCACGGTGTCCAGCGCAGCCTGTAGCGTAGTGGTAGCCCTGGAGGCGCGGACCACGGTGCTCTCCCGTGACCGGCAGCGGCTGTCCACCCTGGAGTCGCGGTTCGAGGGCCGCCTGAGCACGAGGGTGATTAACCCGGTGGCCCTGGCGGAAGAGCTCGACGGTGCGGACCTGCTTATCAGCGGTGTCCTCGTGCCCGGTGGCGTCGCCCCCAAGCTGGTCAGCCGCGAGATGGTGCGCTCCATGGGCCCCGGCGCCGTGATCGTCGATGTCTCCATAGACCAGGGCGGCGTCTGCGACACCTCGCGCCCCACCACCCACTCCGAGCCGACGTACGTGGAGGAAGGCGTGGTGCACTATTGCGTGGCCAACATGCCGGGGGCGGTTCCCCGTACCTCCACGGAGGCTCTAGCCTCCGCCACTCTGCCCTACGTGCTCCGCCTCGCCGACCGCGGCCTCGATGCCCTGCGCGACGACGCCTCCCTGGCCGCGGGGGCGAGCACCATCCGCGGAAAGCTCACGAGCGAGCCGGTGGCTGAGGCCCAGGGGCTACTCTACACCCCCCTAGAGAACGTCCTCTGACTGGGACGCTTGTGCTATAATTCGCCAAGCTATGCCCCCCCTCCTCATCGCCTCGCCCCTGTCCCTCAGCGGCAAGACAGCCGTCGCCGTCGCCCTAGGCCGGCGATTTCAAGACGCCGGCCGGAGCGTCGCCCTCTCCCGCCTGGCCGGAGATGACCACGCCGCCGAAGACGCCCGGCTGTTCTCGGGCCTGGCCTTCAACGTGGGGCGCCAGGCGGAGCCGGTGGAGCCCGCGGCGGCGGCTGCTGACGCCGACGTCACGCTGATAGAAGCGCCTGCCGGTGACCCTCGCGGGCCGTCTGGCTCTCTCTCCGCCAAGGCGCTGGTCGTGGTGGCATACTCCGATCCTTTGCCCGCCGACATCCCTTCCTATTGCCGGGCGCTGGGCGACGCCTGTTCCGGCGTGATCATCACCCGTGTTCCCAGCCGCCGTCTGGAGGCGACGCGCGCCGCTGCTGAAGCCGCCGGCGTCCGTCTCGTCGCCCTGGTCCCAGAGGACCGCCTGCTGGCCGCTCCCTCCCTCGCCGCTATCGCCGAGGCGCTGGAGGTGGACAGCAGCTTCCTCAACAGCGCCCGCGATAACGTCATCGACCGGCCCATCATCTCTTCCATCAGCGCCGACCCGTCCCAGGGCTATTTCGCCCACTACAACCCCAACGCCGTCATCGTGCGTGCGGACAAGCCCGATCAACAGCTCGCCGCCCTGAACGCCGGCTCGCCCTGCCTGATCATCACCGGCGGGCTGCCGATGCTCTCCTACGTGGAGGATCGTGCCCAGGAGGAGCAGATTCCGCTCCTCAGGACGCACTTCGATACAGGGGCCACCGTCGAGCGACTGGAAGCCCTCTACGGCGCGACGCCGTTCTCCGGCCAGGCGAAGGTGGATCGGGTCGCGGACCTCCTCGGCGAGGTCGACGTCTCATCGTTGGTCTAGAGAGTAGGAAACGGGCGCCCCGACTTGTCGCGGCGCCCGCGCTCTTCTTTTAGAGCAGCTTTAGTGCTGGAAGCGCGCGGCCTCCACTTCCCGTGGCGCCTGTGGGACCTCGGCCGGCTCCTGCTCCTCCGTCGGCTGCTCAGCCACGGCGGCCTCGGCGGGACTGGCCTCAACCGAGGGGATGGCGCCCTCGCGGGCGGTGCCGCAGGAGGGGCAGGCTACCCAGGAGAAGCTGAGCAGCCGCTCACACTTGGCGCACTGGACCTTGAGCTGGGTCTTGCAAGAGGGGCAGAACTGGAAGTCCTTATCGGTGAGCCGTCGGCAGGACGGGCAGGAACCCTCGTCTCCCAGCTCCCGCAGTAGCGCCTCCTCCTCCAGAGAGCGGGCGTACGCCTCCTCCAGAGTGTCCCGCGGGCGCAGCATCAGGTATAGTGCCAGGCCCGGGATGTTGAAACCGGGGAAGAACATCAGCACGACGAATACGGACAGAAGCTGGAGAGATGAGTCGCGGCTGCGGTCTCGGATGTCGCGGTAAACCCAGATGACTGTGCTGAGCCAGAGCAAAAACGCCCACACGCCACCCACGACCCCGGCGAGGATCGCTATCTGTGTCTCCATTACCACCTGCCCTCGGTGCTATGGAATAAACTCTTGCGCATTATATCACGGCCCTTCTCTGCGTACCATCACGTTAGGTATAACGCGCGAACCCCTGCTTGGCACCGCTGCCAGCCGTCTATAAACTGAAGTTCGTACCATGTCTCGACGCAAGGACCGGAGAACGCGCGTGGAGCCCTACCGCGTCAGCGTGACCCTGGAAGACATCGCCTACGAAGGCGGCGCCCTCGCCCGTCACGATGGCAAGGTCATCTTCGCCGATTACGGAATCCCCGGCGAGGAGGTCATAGTAGAGGTGGACCGCGAGCGCAAGGGTGTTGCCATCGGACGCGTAGTGGAGGTGTTGTCCGCCGCGGAGGACAGGGTTGAGCCGCCCTGCCCGTACTTCGGGGTCTGTGGCGGCTGCCAGTGGCAGCACATCGCTTATCCCAAGCAGCTGGAGCTGAAGGCCCACATCGTCCGCGAGCAGCTTCGCCGCATCGGCGGCTTCCAGGATCCGCCCGTATCGCCTACCGTCGGCGCCGACGACCCCTGGGGCTACCGCAACCACGCCCGCTTCACCGTGAACCGCGACGGCGAGCTGGGCTTCGTGGCCAGGCACAGCCGCCGGTTTCTGCGCATCGATAAGTGCCTGATCATGCACCCCTGGATCAACGAGGCGCTACCCAAGCTCCAGGGGAAGTCCGCGGGCCTTCACCAGGTGGCGATACGCCTCGGCGTCAACACCGGCGAGGTGCTGATTCATCCCGACCTCAGCGAGATCGAGCCGTCCATCCCCTCCGGCCAGCGCCACTACCACGAGCAGGTGGCCGGCGGCCGCTTCCGAATATCCGGGGCCTCCTTCTTTCAGACCAACACACCGCAGGCGGAGAAGCTAATCGACCTCGTGCGTCAGCGCCTCCATCTCGGCGGCCGGGAGTTGCTGCTGGACGCCTACGCGGGCGTCGGCACCTTCGCCGTCACCCTGGCGCCCCACGTCCGCCGCGTCATCGCCATCGAGGAGTCCGCCGCCGCCGTGGACGACGCGATGGCGAACATCAGCGGCTCCCCCAACGTCCAGTACTTCAAGGGGAAGGTGGAAGCTGTCCTCCCCGAGCTGACCGAACGCCCCGACGCGGTGATACTGGACCCACCCCGGCAGGGTTGCCACACCAAGGCGCTGGACACCGTCCTGGCGCTGGCGCCTGCCCGCATCGTCTACGTCTCCTGCGATCCCGCCACCCTGGCCCGCGACCTCCGCCGCCTGGCCGACGGCGGATACGATCTGGAGGACGTCACGCCGGTCGATATGTTCCCCCACACCTACCACATCGAGTGTGTCGCCACCCTCGCCCGCCCTCAGACCCCCGCGTGAACCAGCAAACCATCAAGCCCGCCAACCACGCCAGCCCAGGTTTGCAGGTTCGTGGGTTTGTACGTTTGCCATGCTGATCCTCGCCTCCGCCTCCCCTCGCCGCCGCGAGCTGCTGGCGCGATTCGGCTTGCCGTTCGAGGTCGTGGAGCCGCAGGTCGATGAACGGGGGCTGGAGGGCCGCCCGGAGCGTCTCGCCCGCCGGCTGGCCGTCGCCAAGGCGCGCGCCGTCGCCGCTTCGCGTCCCCAGGCGACCGTGCTCGCCGCAGATACCGTCGTCGCCTTTCGCGGTGATATTCTCGGTAAGCCGCAAGATGCCGCCGAGGCTGAAGCGATGCTCCGCCGCCTGCGCGGTCGTAGCCATCGTGTGGTCACCGCCGTCGCCGTCCTGCCGCCCGCCCAGACGGGCGCCCGTTGGGGCGGCCGCCGCCGTCCCCTCATCGACCACGCCGTCACCCGCGTCACCATGCGCCGCTACAGCGACGCCGAGATCGCCGCCTCCATCGCCAGCAGCAACCCCTTCGATAAGGCCGGCGCCTACGCTATCCAGGACGAGCGGTTGTCGCCGGTTGAGGCGTACGACGGTTGCTACTGCAACGTCGTGGGTCTGCCGCTGTGGACGGCCCTTCGGCTGCTGTCGAGGGCGGGGCTCGACATAACGCATGTCACCCCGGAGCGTCTCCTCCCCCAGTGCGCGGTGTGTCCGCTGCTCGTCTCCTGAAAGCGCCGCGTCTCAGCTTACCGAGTTGGTTGATGTACGCATAATCGGTAAATTCACCGGGCGTTAACCGAATCGACTGCTATATTCGCCTGAATTTTGACCTAGCCGTGCGATAAACAAGTTAGACAAAGCGAGCGTCAGCCCAGCGCTCCGTTCTCAGAGAGGGTTTGGGACGGAGGCAGTGATGGGATGGATAGCGACTCGCGACCGGCGAGAGGGCGGCCAGATGCTCGTCCTCTTCGTCCTCGCCCTTGGCGTCCTCATGGGCTTCGTGGCCATGACGGTCGACGTGGGGATGATCTTCCACGAGAGGCGTAGCCTTCAGAACGCCGCCGACGCCGCCGCCCTGGCTGGCGTCCAGGAGCTACCGGAGTCGCCCAGCGTCGCCATCGCCAAGGCCCTGGAGTATGCCGAGAAGCACGGTTTCTCGGCGGAGAGCGGCGTCACCATCACCGTGAACACCCCTTACCAGGGAGACCCCGACTCCATTGAGGTTGTTATCGAGGAAGAGATGCCGTTCGTCTTCGCCCGTGTCCTCGGGCTGAACAGCACAGCCGTGGGCGCCCGCGCCGTGGCTAGCAGCGACACCGGATCGGCTATGGGCGTCGCCTTGCTGGTGCTCAACCCCTGGGGCGGTGTCTCCTTCAACAAGGTCGGCAGCGGTGATCTGATCATCACCTCCGGCGGCGCGATCATGGTCAACGACGCCTGGACCTGGGCCACCCAGCGCTCCGGCGTCGGCGACGTCATCACCTCCGGCGGCTTCTTCCACTACTACCAGGGTGGCTGGTTCAGCGACGGCTCCGGTGAGTTCGCCCCTGAGCCTGATCCGGTGACTGTCCAGTTGCCCGACCCCCT
>JADFNQ010000161.1 GCA_022563285.1 Chloroflexota bacterium
TGGGGCACCATGGTCACCATCGGCCGCAACGCCGCCATCGCCCACATCTTCGGCCTTCGGCTGAGTGGCTTCATCGCCTGGCTAATATGGCTGACGGTGCACCTGGTGTGGCTCATCGGCTTCCGCAACCGGATGCTGGTGCTGGTAAACTGGGCCTGGAACTACTTTACTTACGATCGTGCCGTGCGTCTCATTAGACGCACCGCGAGCCGCCAGCACATCTCGAACAACAAAGAGGAGGCTCCATGACGACCGGAGCAGCCGTAGCCCGTCATCGACGCGACGGAGAAGGGCGGGAGCTGGCCCGTCCCTGGCAGACCCTCCCCTCCTGGGCTACAATGGAATCCGGAGGTTAACTAGAAGGGAGCAGCCATGGTCACGGAAGAAGTCGCGACGGAAGCCCTCAAGGAGGTCTACGACCCCGAGCTGCACTACAACATCGTCGACCTGGGGCTCGTATACGAGGTCGACGTCAAGGACGGCGACATCAAGGTCCTCATGACCCTAACCACTCCCGCCTGTCCCATCGGCCCTATGATCACAGAGCAGATCCAGGAGATGCTGGGCATCATGCCCGGCGTCAAGGACGTCGACGTGGAGTTCACCTTCGACCCTCCCTGGGGCCCGGACATGATGAGCGACGAGGCGAAGTCCGACCTTGGCCTGGACTAGGAGCGCGACGTAGATGGAAGACCGCTACCCCGGCAAGCTAACGATCGAGATCAAGTGAGCCGTCCGGGTACGTCGCCGGTGGTACCTGTACTTAAGGGGCAACAACAAGCAATACAGCAACAGCGGATGGAAATGACCAACAGCCACATCGCCACCATCCAGCGCAATTGTTCGATCTGTATGGATGCCCTTCGGGCCATGCACCGGGGCCGACAGGGCGAGGCCTACGAGCTTATGCGGGTGCACCCGCGCTGTAGGGGGTGCACGATCCTGATGGGGCCGGGACACAATCCGGAGTTCGCTATAACCAAGACGTGTGCCACCTGCGCCGCACGACCGGTGTCGGCGCCAGGCCCCGGGCGCACAATCGCGGCGGCGGGCCGCAGGATAGAGCCACGGATGTTCACAGCTGCGCCCTGAGAATCGCAGAATTAGTCATCGTCGCACCGCCCCATCGTACAGTCGCCGTAGCAGGAGGGAGGGCCACCTCAATGTCTGAGTACGCCAATCCGGATGTTCTCGTCTCCACGGACTGGGCAGCGCAGCACCTTAACGATCCCAACGTAAAGCTGGTGGAGGTGGATGTTGACGCCGAAGCCTACGACCAGGGGCACATCAAGGGCGCCGTAGGCTGGAACTGGACCACTCAGCTCAACGACACGCTCCGGCGAGACATCCTCAGCCAGGAGGGGTTCGAGACGCTGATGTCCGAGAGCGGCATCAAGCCGGAGGACACGCTTATCCTGTACGGAGACAACAACAACTGGTTCGCCGCCTTCGCACTCTGGCAGGCGAAGATCAACGGCCACAAGGACGTCCGTCTCATGGACGGCGGCCGCAAGAAGTGGGTGGAGGTGGAGAAGCGGGAGATCACGCAGGAGAAGCCCCAGGTCGCCCCTACGGGCTACAAGGCACAGCAGCGCGACGAGGCGACGATGCGCGCCCTGCAGCCGGAGGTGAGCACGTTCCTGGAGCAGAAGGCGGGCAACCTGGTTGACGTCCGCTCCCCAGCCGAGTTCACGGGCGAGATCATGGCCCCTCCGGGGCTCCAGGAGACGGCCCAGCGGGCCGGACACATCCCCGGCGCCGCCAGCATCCCCTGGTCCAAGGCCGTGAACGAGGACGGAACGTTCAAGACCGCCGATGAGCTGACCGCTCTCTACGAGGGCGCCGGCGTTACCAGAGACAAGCCGACCATAGCCTACTGGACCATAGCCTACTGCCGCATCGGTGAGCGCTCCTCCCACACCTGGTTCGTCCTGAAGTACCTGCTGGGCTACCCGGAGGTGCGCAACTACGACGGGTCCTGGACGGAGTGGGGCAGCATGGTGGGCCAGCCGATCGAGAAATAGGCCCGGGCGATCCAGCGCCCACGATAAGCCGCTCGGCAAGGGCAGAGCACGGGAGTGGACGCGGTTTCGTTAGACCGCCACTATCCGCAAGAGGCGATATATCTAAACTCGTGCAATGTGTTGCACGTATTTCCCCAACTACGTTAGCTAAGGCGTGCCATCGCGTGCAGAAACAGCCCGATGACCCACTCTAGGAGCGCTGTGACGGCCCTCCATGTTATGAGACCTACTTCTAGCCAATACACTTTTCTACCTCCCGAACGGGTACCTGCAACAAAGACGGATGGGCGGTACAGGTCGTTGCAAGAGTGTTGTCCGAACACCTCCGCCAGTCGCCATCCCCGTTGACACCCGCCCGGCCCAGGCGCACAATCGCGGCGCCCTGCTACCCTGGCCCAGCGTCTCCTCTGCGTACCAGGCGCCTGCAGCCAGCGCGATCAACACACCGCCCCTGGCAGCAGGTGGTGCAGCAGGGCGAGGGCGGCCTCCTCCCCGAACCGGATCACCCGCTGCTTGTTAAATGTTTAGCGTGCAGTTCCTAGGCAGCGGCGACGCCTTCGGGAGCGGAGGCCGCCACCAAGCCTGCGTGCTCGTGCGCACTGACACCACTCGTTTCCATATCGACTGTGGTTCCTCTTCGCTCATCGCCATGAGGCGCTTCGAGGTCGATCCCGTTGAGATCGACGCTATCCTGATCTCACACTTGCACGGGGATCACTTTGGCGGGCTGCCATTCTTCATCCTTGAGGCGCAGTTCATATCACGCCGGACTAAGCCGCTCGTGGTGGCCGGACCGCCAGGTCTGGAGGCGAGGGTGCGTCAGGCTCAGGAGGTGCTGTTTCCAGGCTCCTCCCAGCCGCAACAGAAGTTCGCTCTCGAGTTCGTTGAGCCTAATGAAGGGAGTGAGACGAGGGTCGGGTCGCTGGCCGCGACCCCGTACAGCGTCGCCCATGCGAGCGGCGCACCCGCTTACGCCTGGCGGATTCAGTGCGGAGACAAGGTGATAGCGTACTCAGGGGACACGGAGTGGACCGACGCCCTAGTTTGGGTTGGGAAGGGAGCCGACCTGTTTATCTGCGAGGCCTACTACTTCGAGAAGAAGGTGAGGTACCACCTCGATTATCAGGCGCTGATGAGCCATCGAGATGAGCTGGGCTGCCGCAGGCTGATCCTCACGCACATGAACGACGACATGCTGAGCCGACTGGAGGATGTCAACATGGAGTGGGCGGAGGACGGCAAGTGTGTCATCGTGTGAGCCGAGTACTGCCCGCATAGGCCGCCTTCTCGTAGCCTACCCCGCAATCAACGTCTTGTAAGGTGACAGGACAAAACAGACTTAATGTGCCTTCAGCTGCAAGGCAGCCGGCCGGTTTCTTGGGTCGTCCAAAGACTCGCATACCCGCAGTAAGATGCGGGTATGCGACATGTTTCTGAACGAGCTCACGGCAGTCGCTCGGGCCCGCTGCCGGTGGTGCTGGACAGAAAGGAGCTGGAGCGGCCGAGGCGCGGTGGGTGAGGGCCAGCTAGCCATCACCTACCAGCAAGCACGATAGAGAGAGTTGAGTCAGCCACGGGAGGCCGGGGTGGACGAGGGAGATCGCTTCCCGGAGCCACTTGCACTGTTTTTCGTTGAGGTGGGGGAGAAGGGCGAGGAAGTCGGGCTCGTCTTGGGGGCGGCGGTTCTTCAGTTCCTCGACGGCGAAGTACGCCGTGGCCTTGTAGAAGAGGATGACTTCCGGGACGACTGTGGGCAGACCCCACGAGGACTGTT
>JADFNQ010000162.1 GCA_022563285.1 Chloroflexota bacterium
GCTATGGTCGCCAGCACCCAGCGCCCAGAGCGCTCGAGACAGAACTTCTCGTGCGCGCCGCCTCTGTTCTGCCTTGCAGCTTTTCTCGCCGGGACAGCTGCACTTATCTATGAAATCCTGTGGATCAGGCGCCTAGGCACCCTGCTTGGCACCACGATCTACTCAGTCAATGTTGTACTTGCCGTGTTCTTTCTCGGACTTGGGCTCGGGGCGCTCTTCTTTGGACGTATGTCGGACAAGACCGGGAAAGCACTGTGGATCTTTTGCACGTTGGAGGTAGTAATCGGCGCAGCGGGGCTGCTCTTCTGGCCGGCCTCTCATGCCCTTGACCAGGTCTACCTTTCCCTTGCGCCCTCTGAGTGGTCCGTTGCTACGGCTCTCGTTGCCAAGGCTTCTCTGGCTGCCTTGCTCCTGCTGGTTCCCACCTTCTGCATGGGAGGCACTGTCCCAGCACTGGCCAAGCTCATTACACACAGGCCCAATCAATTCACGTCCCGCTTCGGGCTCGTTTATGGCTTCAATACGATCGGTGCTGCTTTCGGCGCCCTTGCTACAACCTTTATTCTCCTTCCGTCAGTCGGCCTTCGCGCGACAGCATGGCTGGCCGCTCTCATAAATGGCAGTGCGGTTGTAATCGCACTGCTCGCGAACCGCTGGGATCGCGAACCGCGGCCCAGGGCAAGTTTTCGTGATATTCCTTCTCTGACTGGCGTACGATTCGACCACGTAGTTGTCCTCGGGACTGCGGCATGGGCCGGACTCGCGGCAGTAAGCCTGGAAGTTCTATGGACCCGTGCTCTCGCCACACGGTTTACGAGCACGGTCTATAGCTTCACCACAATCCTCGTAGTCTTTCTCCTCTGTCTTGGCGTGGGTTCTCTTCTCGTTACATGGCTCGACCTTCGGAAACTCGTGACCCGAACTACGATTGCGGTAATCATGGTTGGGGCGGGTCTAAGTGGCCTGCTGTCCGTTTTCTTTCTGACACGGCTACCCGCCGTCCCTTTGTCCGAACCGAATGACAGCAACAGTTTGGGATTGGTGCAAACCCAGGAATTCCTTCAGGCGCTCGTTGTCGTGTCGCTCCCCACCCTCTTCTTCGGACTCAGTTTTCCTGTCCTTTGTTGTTTGAGGCATAGGACCTACAGCGCAATCGGTGGCAGCATAGGATCTGTCTATTTGGCGAACACTGCTGGCTCGGTCGTCGCCCCTATCCTTACTGGTTTCTTCTTGATCCCAGCATGGGGTCTGCGCCGAACGTTCTTGGTTACGAGCTGGGGAACGGTGCTCTTCGGTCTTGTTGTGCTCTTCACTTGGGCAGGCCGGGCTCAGCGCGGGCTGCGGCCAGGATCTTGAGCCCCTTTTCGCCGTGGCCGCGGAAGGCGTAGGGGCTGGTACGCGGCTTGAAGGCGCCACCGCGGAGCATGTGGGCGCCGGCGGCCTTGACCGCTCGCGCCGCCACCATGACGTTCTCCTCCGTGTCCACGGAGCAGGGGCCGGCCATCACCACCAGCCGGCCGTTGCCGATCTCCAGCGGCCCTACCTTGACGACGGTGTCCTCCTCCTTGACCTCGCGGCTGGCGAGCTTGAACGGCTTGCTGATGCGGACGACGGTGTCGACGCCAGCGAGGACGGAGAACTCATCCTGGAGATCGGGGTAGACCTGACCGAGGACGCCGATGATGGTGCGATCGGCGCCGCGGGATAGGTGATCTTTGAAGCCTAGCTCGCGGATGAGTTTCTGCACCGCGAGGATGTGACCCTCCGTGGCGTTGGTCTTCATTACAACGATCATGTTGGTATTATACTGAGCGAGAGATGGTAGGGACGAGGACGGACGAGGTCTACGTAGGGCGCGACTACGGCGGGCGGGAGGTGGAGATCACCCCGAAGCTGGTCCTCCACTACGCCGAGTCGGTGGGGGACCACAACCCCTGGTACTTCGGCGATTCCCCCTTCGGCGGGCCGGTGGCGCCGGCGCTGCTGCTGCACTCCGAGGTCTACCGCGACATCAGCTGGTACCTGCCCAACCTCTACGGCAACCTGCACGCCAAGCAGGAGTGGGAGCTGTTCCAGCCGATGATGGTGGGAGACACGGTCACCACCCGCTCACTCATCGTGGAGCGCTACGTCAAGAGGGACCGCGAGTACGTGGTCAACGAGGTGACCTACTCCGGCTCGGACGGGCGCATCCTCAGCCGCGGTCGCACGCACCAGAGCTTCCTGCGAGAATCTGGGACGGGGGTCGTCGTGGACAAGGAGAGGGAGAAGAGGAGCGACCGACGCTTCGACCTGGGCGGTGAAGAGCCGCTGGAGGGGCTGCCGGGGCTCAGCAAGGACGTGACGCTGGAGATGTGCCAGAAGTTCTCCGGCCCGGCCAAGAACTACCACAACGACCTCGAGGCGGCGAAGGCCCTCGGCTTCCCGGACATCGTGGTCCAGGGGATGATGTCGCTCTGCTTCCTCTCGCAGATGATGACGGAGCGGTTCGGCGCGGGCTGGTTCACCGGCGGACGGATGAGCGTGAACCTGGTGAACGTGCTCTGGCTGAAGGAGCAAGTCACCTGCCGAGGCCAGGTGACGGCATTCACGCCGGAAGGGAGGCGTCGGCGGGCGCAGGTCCAGGTGTGGTGCGAGAAACCTGACGGCACCAAGGTGGTGGTGGGGAGCGCCAGCGCTATCCAGGAGTAGGTCCGGTCAGCGAAAAGGGAATGGCCCCCCGACTTATCGGGGGGCCCGATTCACGTAGCGTGTGTTCTAGGAGGTCCGCTGGGGCAGGCGCTCCACGATGATGTCCAGCGCCTCGCCGCGGCGCAACCATCGCACGAGCTCCTTGCGGAGTAGCAGGCTTGCCTTCTCCATCGCCTGCATGCGGCTGGAGTCCCGTTGCTGGCCCATAGCGAAATGGACCTCCCTCAAGGCGCTCTCGCAGGCGGCGGCCATCCGCCAGGCGAAGAACCAGCGCCCACTCAGGTCAGCCCAGGCATCCTTGGCATCTGCTTGTGTCTGTTGCGCCATCGCCATGATTAGCAAACCCAACCCTTTCTTCTTGGTTCACCAATTAAGGATGCTTTGGCCGCCATCGTGTTACAGACATCTCGGCTGAAATCGCTCCGTCTGCTATACTGGAATCGAATCTGCGCGAAGAGGTGACGGACCCTGGCAAGACGACAGAGGAGAAGGAGACGGCTATCGGCAGCGGCGCCGCCGCGGAGCGCCAAGCCGCCGTTCCCCATCAACCTGATCTGGAACGTCAAGGCGTTCTACGTGGCGTTCATCGTGGTCATGATCCTGAGCCTGGCCGCGGTGGGGCTCGCGCCCGGCATCGGCAGCACGGGCGGCCGACATACCAGGAGCGTCGATCCCATCGACAACGAGGTGATCGCGGAGGAGACGCCCACGGGCGTGATGGCGTTTGAGGCCCCGGAACCGACGATCGACGTGAGCCGGAACTACAACGCGGTGATCAAGACGGACGCGGGCGACATCGTGGTTGCGCTGAACCCGGAGGCTCCTCAGGCCGCCAACAGCCTCGCCTTCCTGGCCGGACAGAACTTCTACGACGGGCTGCAGTTCTTCTGGGTGCTGCCGGAGTTCGATGCCCTGACGGGAGACCCCACCTGTGAGGCGTCCGGGGAGCTCTCCTGCACAGGCGCCGGCAGCCCCGGCTACACCCTCCCCCTAGAGGGTGACTCCTCAAAGGTCAGCCGGTGGTCGGTCATCGCGCCGGTGATTTCCGGCGGTGACCAGGTGCACGGCAGCCAGTTCTTCATCGCCCTGACAGACGGAGAGTT
>JADFNQ010000163.1 GCA_022563285.1 Chloroflexota bacterium
ATTGCGCTGCTGCTCCGGAGGAAGGCCCTTACGCCGGGTAACATCACGCGGTCCCGTTCGCCCAGCACCAGCCCCGGCCGGACGGCGGTGACAGCGAGCCGCCCCTCATCGTGGTAGCGCCAGGCCAACCGCTCGGCCGCGAGCTTGGAGCGGCGATAGTAGTCCCACCAGGCGAAGCGAGTCTCCAGCGGCGTCTCCTCCGTCATACGCTTGCCCAGATAGCGGGACGAGTAGACGTTGTCGGTGCTGACCTGCAGGAAGCGGGCGACACCGGCCTGGGCCGCCGCCTCCAGGACGTTCCGAGTCCCCCCGATGGTGACGCTCCTGAACTCCCGCCAGGGGCCCCAATCGCTCACCTGGGCTGCCGCGTGATACACCGCCTCGATCCCGTCCACCGCCGCCGGAAGCGAGGCCGGGTCGGTGATATCGCCGCGGACCAGCTCGACCCCCCGCTCCTCCAGGTACGAGACGTCGCTGCTGGGCCGCACCAGCGCCCGCACCGTATCGCCCCGCTCGAGCAGGCGGTCGACCAGGTGGCTGCCGATAAAACCGGTCGCGCCCGTGACCAGCACCCTCACCGCTCGTCTCCTCTAGCGTCCAGCATGGCTCTACGATAGGCTAACTGATAGCGAGTATACACGAATGAAAAGGGTACGATGAGCCGATACTCACTGGCCCTGGGCGTGGCGCCGGCGGATGAGATCTCGCGGCTGGCCCGACAGGCCGAGGAGGCCGGCTTCGATACGCTGTGGGCACCGGAGATGTCGCACGAGCCGTTCCTCCCCCTGGCGGCGGCGGCGACTTCGACCTCCCGCATCAGTCTGGGGACGTCGATCGCCCTGGCGTTCGTGCGCAGCCCCTGGGTGACGGCGCTCTCGGCGCTGGACATGGACATTCTCTCCGGCGGCCGCTTCATCCTGGGCTTGGGCACGGGGCTGAAGCGGCTGAACGAGCGCTGGCACGGAGTCGCCTACGGCAAGCCTACGCCCCACATCAAGGAGTGCATCCAGGTCATTCGGCTGATCACGGAGAACGCCCACCTGGGAGAGCCGATGCGCTTCTCCGGCCAGTACTACAACCTGGACATCCAGGGCTGGCAGCGCCCGTACACGCCGGTGCGGGAGCACATCCCTATATTCCTGGCCGGCGTGCGCGAGGGGATGATCCGTACCGCCGCGGAGGTGGCGGACGGGCTCCTGGGGCACGCCATCTACTCGCTGCCGTGGATCCGCCAGACGGTGCTGCCCTCGGTGGCGCGAGGGCTGGCCCAGGCGGGGCGAGAGCGGGAGCGGTTCCACCTCTGCCTATCGATATGCTGCGCCGTGGGCAAGGACCGGGCGGCGGCCCGTCGCGCCGCCGCGGCGACGATCGCCTTCTACGCGACGGTGAAGACGTACGAGCCGCTGTTCGCGCCCTTCCCCAGCGAGTACCGTCGCATTCAGGAAGCGGACCTCCGGGGCGATAGCCCCGCCATGGTGGACGCCGTCTCCGACGAGATGATCGACGTCTTCGCAGTGGCAGGCACGCCGGACGAGGCGAGAGGCAAGCTGGAAGCGTACGGGGAGCTGGCGGACTCGCTCTGCCTGCAGCCGCCGGACCAGCTCATCGACCCGGCGGAGACGGATGCCTACCGCCAGGCGCTGCTGGCCACGTTCGGGCGGTAGGGGGTAAGCAGGACACTGGAGCCACCCGGCCCCTGTTCTTCTTACCGCCGGGCCCGCACCGGAACTCCGTTCAGGCTTGGCCGCACACCGCTAGCCCACCACGCAGGAGACGAAGGTGTAGGCGTACAGGGCGAGGCCGGGGGTGTCCGTCGAGAGCGTCAGCTCGTGGCTGCCGATGTCGCGGTTGTTCACCAGCCGGTACATCCCCGCCGCCTTCACGTCGACGCAGGCCCGGCCGTCGTTTGCGAAGCGAACGTGCTCACCGGCGTCCTCCTTGGCGAGAGGCGCACCGTCCTGGGTCAGGTAGGCGCGGCAGTCGCTGCCGAGCAGGGGGTTCATGACGAGATTGACTTCCTTGGCGGTGTATTTGATCGTGACGGCGCTCTCGCCGCCGCTGCCTGTCCTGAGCTCCGCCGAAGGGCCCCAGGGCTTCATCACCTGCTCCTCGTCGGCCGTCCACTCGCCCTGGAGGTAGACGAACCCCTCGGCGTGCTTGCCGGGGTCGGCGTAGACGGCGCTCTGCTGGGGGACGTAGCCGCTGGGGTTGCCGATGCGGCCTCGCTGGAACCCCAGGTAGAGCTCCGGCGTCACGCGGTAGCAGACGGCGCCCGGCGCATCGTCGGCGCGGACGGGGGGCATCGGCTCCGGCAGCTCCGCTTCCGGGTGGACCTCGCGGATCAGCGACTGGATGGCGCGCTCGGTCGCCTCGTAGGCGCCCTCACCGAAGTGGGAGTACCGGATATAGCCCTCGTGATCGCTGAGGTACTTGGCGGGCCAGTAGCGGTTGGCGTAGGCCTGCCAGATGGAGTAGCCGTTGTCCATGACCACCGGGTACTGTATCCCGAACTCCTCGATGGCACGCTTGACACCGTCCAGCTCCTTGGCGAAGGAGAACTCCGGCGCGTGCACCCCGATGACGGCGAGGCCGTGCGGCGAGTAGCGGCGGTGCCACTCGGTCACGTAGGGGAGGGTATGGATACAGTTGACGCAGGTGTAGTCCCAGAAGTCCACCAGCACGGGCCCGCCGCGCAGGGAGGCCGTGGTCAGCGGCTCGGAGTTGACCCAGTAGCCGCCGCCGAGCTCGGGGGCGTGGACCTTCGCCTTCTCTTCAGCCATGAAGCTGCGTCCTCGATTGTTCGGCCGTTCGGACTTACGGTATTATAGGCCAAGCCTACCATCGTTCGCAGGAGCGCAGCGCCATGACCATCGAAGTAGGAGCCAGGGCCCCGGACTTCTCCCTAGAGGGGATAGACGGCGAGACGTACGCCCTGGCGGACGCGCTGGGCCGGGGCCCCGTGCTGCTGGCGTTCTTCAAGACCACCTGCGGCACCTGCGACCTGGCGTTTCCGTACGTCAACCGCCTCAGGGAGAGCTATCCGGGGGACCGCTGGAGCCTGTGGGCGATCGCGCAGGACGCGCCCGCGGAGGCGAGGGGATACGCGTCCGCCTACGGCATGACCTACCCGGTGCTGCCCGACGTCAACGGGTACGCGGTGTCCAAGGCCTACGATCCTCCGGCCACGCCAACGCTCTTTCTCATAGACCGCGCGGGCCAGGTGATCCAGGAGACAGCCGGCTTCAGTAAAGAAGAGCTGAACTCGCTGTCGGCGGCGCTGGCGGAGCTGCTTGGGGCGGAGCCGGCGGTCATCGCCACAGCTGGCGATGGGAATCCCGACTTCAAACCGGGGTGAAGCCCGCGTCACCTGCGGGGCTAGTTCGGCCCCTTGTTGGCATTGACACCCTGTGCTACCATGTGCACGATGGTTGGTACCTTCTATGACACGGTGGCCCCGATCAATCGGGGCCGTTCATGTTGTAGACGAGGTTAAAGTTCTGCGTCGGCTCCCCCGCAACCCACGTTCAGCTCGATGACCGGACCTTAACCCAGGAAGAAGAAAGGAGGTCATCGAGTGGCCTACGAAGATCGTAACCTGACCTGTGTGGAGTGTAACTCTGAGTTCGTGTTCAGCGCGGACGACCAGCAGTTCCACTCGGAGCGTGGATACCAGGACCCCAAGCGCTGCCCCACCTGCCGCCAGGCAAGGCG
>JADFNQ010000164.1 GCA_022563285.1 Chloroflexota bacterium
CGAGGCCCTCCAGGCTGAGCAGCATCCCCGCCAGGAGCCCTATCGGTCCCGCGCCGAGCACGACCGCTCGCTCCGGCTGCCAGACCAGGCGCGACTGGATCCTCTTGATCTGCTCAATCGCCTTCTCAACGATTGTCACAGGCTCCAGCAAGACTGCCACGGCGGAGATATCCGCTGGGATCTCTACCAGGAACTCGGGCGCCTCCGAGTAGAACTCAGCGAGGAAGCCGTGAAGTCCCTTGATACCGCGCTCCGTGTACTGCCCATTGAGGCACATGTCCCACTCGCCGGCGGCGCAGTTGCGGCAGGGCACGGGGTCGGGTCGACGCACAATAGCTACCACCCAGTCCCCGGGGGAGAGCCCCTCGGCGCCGTTGGTCACCTCCACAACGCGGCCTAGAGATTCGTGACCGATGATCAGGTAGTCGTCGCCGGGAGGCGCCTCACCATACTGGCCCTGCAGGATCTCGGCGTCCGTCCCGTCCAACCCCACTTGGTGGACCTGGACCAGCACCTCGCCGTCCCGGGGCTGAGGGTCGGGCACTTCCGCCAGCCGGCCGCTGCCCGGCTCTTTGGGGGTCACAATCACCGCCCTCATGGCTTGCTCCCCTTCCTAAACAGATCGAGCACCATGTGTCGCAGCCCCCTCTTCTGGGGCGTCCCGCACTTCGATGGAGCCCCGCCGGTCCAGGACCTCCCAGCGAGAATCCGGTCCTTCGCGCCAGAAGCGAAGATGAAGTACCGAATCGCCAACCTTGAGCTGACTCAGCTGGATCTCCGGAAGCCAATCGGGCAGGGTCGGCGCCACGTAGAGCCTGCCAGCGGGGGCATCCGCCTGTAGGCCCAGGATCGCTTGAAGGAGGTGGAACACGCAGCCCGCGGCCCAGGCCTGAGGGATGTTGGCGCCCAGGTACTGGACCGGGAACGTCCCGGGCTGCCGGGGCAGGCCGGCGTACAGCTCGGGCAGCCGGTAGCTGTCGAAGTAGCTGGCCGCCTCGAAGATGCAGCGGGCCACGCGGCTGGCCTCCTCGTGGAAGCCGTAGCGCTTGAAGCCCATGGCGATGATCCCATTGTCGTGGGGCCAGACGGAGCCCAGCTGATAGGCGAAGGGGTTATAGGCCGGGTTCCTGCTGCTGAGGGTGCGAATCCCCCAGCCGCTCCACATATCTTCCTCGAAGAAGCGCCGCACGATCCGCTCCGCGCGCTCAGGTCTCACGATCCCGCTCCAAAGGCAGTGGCCAGCGTTGGAGGCGATAGTCCTGATAGGTTGCTTCTTGGGGTCCAGTCCATAGGCTATGAACCCTTCCTTTTCCATCCAGAAGGCGTCGTCGAATCGACGCTGGAGCTCAGAGGCTTGCTCCCGCAGGGTCGCCGCGCGATCGGTCTCACCGAGGGCGTCGAACACCTCCGCCATGCGCAGCTTGGCATCGAAGACGTATCCCTGAAGCTCGCAGAGCGCTTTGGGCTGATGGACCTGGCTGCCATCCGGATAAACGACGGCGTCCTCAGCATCCTTCCAACCCATGTTCTCGTAGCCCACACCCAGCTCTTCGAAGCCCAGGGAGGAGCGGCTCTTGTACTCCTGGAAACCGTCGCCGTCCAGGTCCCCATATCGGTCGATCCACTCCAGGCAGCGAAGGGCGACCTCGCGGTACTCGCGCAGGATGGCCGGGTCGCCTAGCCATTTCCAGGCCTCGTGCAGGGTGATCAGGTAGATGATGGTTGCGTCCGCGGTGCCGTAGTAGGGGGTGTGAGGGATCTTCTTGAAGTGGGCCAGCTCCCCGAACCGGAGCTCATGGGGGATCTTGCCGGGCTCGGCGTCGCGGTAATCGTCCATCTCCTTCGCCTGGTACTGGGCCAGCTTCTTGAGGGCGCCGAGGGCGAAGGGGGCATGCACCATCATGTTCTGGAGCGAGACGATGAGGCTGTCCCGGCCGAATACCGTAACGAACCAGGGCACGCCGGCGGCGGGAAGCCAGACGTCAGGGGCGAAGTCGAGGTCGTAGAGGCGGAGCGCCCCCATATCCTCGACTGACTGCCTATATGTTCGGTAAACGTCCTCGTTGGCCGAGGTTAGCTGAGTCGCCACAGCACGCCAGTCAGCCTGGAGCCGGTCAAGCTCCGTCTCGGCGCCGAGAACGGTGTTGCAGGAGTAGACGGGCTCGCGCACGTGGTCTCCCTCGACGAGGATATAGAAGGCGCAGGTGTGCCATGACTGGCCGGGCTGAAGCGCCACCTCGAAGATGATCCGCCCGTTGGCGTACTGCGGCGGGGAGCTGGAGTTGAGGATCCTGTAGACTAAGCGGCGCTTGAAGCTCCCGCGAGTATAGGCGTTTACCAGCTCCGCTTTGGCCTCGTCCCATTGGGTGGCGATCCGGCCGCGGCGAACAAGCTTGTGCGCCTTTACCTCAAACAGGTCGGCGAAGTCGGAGCGGAGGGCGATCTCCAACACCAAGCGGACGGGATGAAGGCTGTAGTTGGTAATATCAAGGTCCTCGTGGATGCCATCGCCGACTGATCGGGTGACGGTCAAGCCCAGGGCCTGGCGGCTAATGTCTCCATCCTCGCTGGCTACAGCGGGGTTGGTGAAGTAGAGGCGCGCCGCGTAGTAGCTGACTGCACTCGAGTTCAGCAGCTGCCAGCGCGCACCGTTGATGTAGATCTGGTAGAAGCTGACCAGGCGGGTGTCCCCCGCGAAGACGCCCTGCTCGCTATCGGTGTCGATCTCTCCCCGCTGGTCGGTCACCATGAACGTGCTCCCCTGATTTATGGTGATGACCGGAGGACCGACCTTAATCTGGACCGACATTCGTACCGCCCCTTACTTTCTCTATTTGCCTTGCGCTGCGCCGACTACCATTCATGCACAACCGATGCTCCTTTATATCTGCGATGGTAGACCTCCTTGTCGGTGTGCGATGAGGGTCGAGTCCACCTCGTCCTATCCAGGTCGCCAGGCGTCAATGGAGGTGCCAGGCCCGTGGGGCGATGAGCTTGTCCGCTTCGGGGGGTCCCCAACTGCCGGCCGGATAGGTGCAAAGCGGCGCGGGATTCTCCAGCGCGGGCTGGACCACCATCCACCCCCGCTCGACGCTGTCCTCCCGCGCGAACAGGGTGTGGTCACCGTCCATCGCGTCGTGGAGGAGACGCTCGTAGGCTTCCGCCGGCTCGGTCATGAACGAGTCACGGTAGGAGAAGTCCATGCTCACCTGCTGAGCGCTCACCTGCGGCCCAGGCTGCTTGGCGACGAAGCTGAAGTTGATCCCCTCCTCGGGCTGGATCCGTAGCACCAGATGATTGGGCTTGAGCTCCTGTACGCCGGTCCCCTCGAAGAAGCACAGCGGCACGTCTCGAAACACGATCGAGACCTCGGTCGCCCGCCGCGGCAGCCGCTTTCCAGTGCGGAGGTAGAAGGGCACCCCGGCCCAGCGCCAGGAGTCGATCTCTATCTGTGCGGCGAAGAAAGTCTCCGTCGCCGAGTCCGGCGCCACCCCTGGCTCCTCTCGATAGCCGGGCACCGCCTCGCCGTCGATGGCGCCGGCGGCGTACTGGCCGCGGACCGTTCTGGCGGTGTCCAGGGGGCGCATGGCGCTGAACACCTTCGACTTCTCGTCCCGTACCGCCTCGGGCGCCAGCGAGATCGGGGGCTCCATGGCAAGGAGGCTGAGCACCTGGAAGACGTGGTTCTGGACGATATCGCGAAGGGC
>JADFNQ010000165.1 GCA_022563285.1 Chloroflexota bacterium
ACGGCACTAGCGGTGAGGACGGCGCCCTCCAGGGGTTCCTGGAGCTGGCGGACGTGCCTTACGTGGGCGCGGGCGTCGCCGCCAGCGCCGTGGGGATGGACAAGGCGCTGCAGAAAGCGATCTTCCGCCAGCACGGCTTCTCGATGCCGGCGGACGTGGTCGTCCTCGCCTCCCGCTGGCAGGCCGACCCGGTGGCCGTCACCCGCGAGGTGGAGGCCGCCATCCCCTACCCTTCCTTCGTCAAGCCCGTCAACAGCGGCTCCAGCATCGGCACCTCCAAGGCCCGCTCCCGCGAGGACCTGGACGAGGCGCTGGAGGAGGCGTTCCGGTACGATCGCAAGGCGCTGGTCGAGGCCGCAGTGGAGGGCCGGCAGGTGGAGGTGGCGGTGCTGGGCAACGACGAGCCGGAGGCATCGCCGCCGGGCGAGATCACCTTCGAGGGCGAGTTCTACGACTATCACGCCAAGTACGATGACCCGAACACCCAGCTCCACATCCCTGCAGACATCCCGTCCCAGGCCACCGACGAGGCCCGCGCCATCGCCCTGGCCGCATACAAGGCGATCGACTGCGCCGGGCTGGCCCGCGTGGACTTCTTCTTCACACCGGAAGAACGCCTGGTCCTAAACGAGGTGAACACGATCCCCGGCTTCACGCCCATGAGCATGTACCCCAAGCTGTGGGAGTACGCCGGCCTTTCCTACACGGACCTGATCAGCCGCCTGATAGAGCTGGCGCTGGCGCGGCACGGGGAGAAGCGCCGTTGTGTATAAGTACAACCCCCGGAAGCGCAAGCGCGCCCTCAAGGGCTATGTCCTCCCCGATGAGAGGACGGAACGCCTTCAGCGGCGTGTTCGCTGGCGTCGCATCCTCATCGCCCTGGGTCTGCTGGCGGCGATCGCCGGGGCGGTGTTCTTCTACCACTCGCCCCTGCTGCGCGTCCAGGAGGTGGAAGTGGTAGGCGCCATCAACACCAGCCCCCAGCGAATCGCCGAGCTGGCGGACCTGGAGGGCGCCAGCATGTTCAACGCCCCCCTGGACGACGCCGAGGCCCGCATCGTAGACCTGCCCTTCGTCAAGGCCGTCCAGGCCCAGCTCCGCTGGCCCAACAAGGTGCGTATCGAGGTGATAGAGCGCACCCCCTGGGGCTACTGGATGCTGGCCGGCGCCTCCTACGTCATCGACGGCGACGGCGTCATCCTGGCCGACGTGAAGCCGCCGAAGGACGCGCCCGTCATCCACGACGTAGGCGACCCGGCGAGCCTCTCCCCCGGCGACCGCGTCGATACCGACGCCGTACGTCTGGCCCAGCTGCTGCTCAACTCCGTGCCCAAGCAGCTCTCCCTGAATATCGTCCGGCTCGAATACACGCCGGAGAACGGCCTGTCCCTGGTGACGGACGCGACGTACCGCGTGGTCATGGGAGACAGTCAGAACGTGGACTACAAGCTGGCCGTCTGGAAGACGGTAGAAGAGGAGGTAGGCCGCGGTGCCATGGCCGGCCACGTCCTCGATCTACGCTTCCGCGACCGGCCATCCTTCAGTGAGCGAGAGGAGGCGATGACGAGATGAAGGACAATATCCTGGCCTCCATAGATGTGGGGAGCAGCAAGATCTGCACCCTCGTCGGTGAGCTCACCCCTGAGGAGGACCTGCGTATCCTCGGCGTGGGCGTGACGTCCTCACGGGGCGTCAACAAGGGGATGGTGGACAACATCCAGGAGGCCACCGAGGCGATAGCCAGCTCCGTGGAGAAGGCGGAGCGCTCCAGCGGCGGCCGCGTGCTCTCCGCCCACGTGAGCATAAGCGGCAACCACGTGAACTCCCTGAACAACCGCGGCATCGCCACGATCCCCGGCCGTGAGCGTCCCATCACCAAGCGGGACATTGACCGGGCGATTGAGGAGGCGCAAGCGCTGAACCTCCCCACCAACCGCGAGATCCTGCATGTCCTCCCCCGCTACTTCGTCGTGGACGGGCAGGAGCACGTCAGCGACCCGGTGGGGATGTACGGCCAGCGGTTGGACATGGAGACGCACATCGTGAGCGGCTCGCTCACCGCCGTCCAGAACCTCACCCAGTGCGTGGAAGGCGCTGGCGTGCAGGTAGAAGCTCTGGTCCTCTCTCCGCTGGCGTCGGCGCAGGCGGTGCTGGAGGAGGAGGAGAAGCGCCAGGGCGCCATAGTAGCGGACATCGGCGGCGGCACCACCAGCATCGCCGTGTTCGTGGACGGCGCCGTGTTCCACACCTCAGTGCTGCCGGTGGGCGGCTACCATCTGACTCACGACCTGGTGGCCGGCCTACGCGCCCCCTTCTCCGCGGTCGAGGAGCTGAAAACGGAGTTCGGCTCCGCCCTGCCCTCCCAGGTCAACCCGGAGGACACAGTGGAGGTGGAAGCGTTCGGCGGCCTGCGCCGCAAGGAGGTCTCCCGCCGCCGCGTCGCGGAGATCCTCCAGGCCCGGGTGGAGGAGATCCTGGAGATGATCTACATCGACGCCAAGCGGGCGGGGTTCGACGAGATGGTCGCCGCCGGGCTTGTCCTCACCGGCGGCTCCGCCAGCCTAATCGGCATCGCGGAGCTTGCCGAGCAGGTGCTGCGAATGCCAGTCCGCATCGGCAAGCCGAAGGGGATTCACGGCCTGGCGGACACCCTGAACAGCCCCGCCTACGCGGCCAGCGTGGGCCTTCTGCACTGGTCGATCATGGAGAACGGACACAACGGGCACAAGCCCGGCTTCAGCTTCAAGTCGCCGTTACAGATCAAGGGAGTGCTGGAGACCGCCCGCCGGTGGTTGAAGGCACTCATCCCGCAGTAGAGGAATGGCCAGGACCCCCGAAAGGGAAAGGAGGGCGCAGTGGCAGGCATACATCTAGACGGGCTCCCCCCGATCAAGGTCGTAGGCGTGGGCGGGGGCGGCTGCAACGCCGTCAACCGCATGGTGGAGGCCGGTATCCCGGGTGTGGAGTTCGTGGGGATCAACACGGACACCCAAGCCCTCATGCGCTGTGGCGCCGAGAGCCGCATCCGCATCGGCGAGCGTGTCACGCGGGGGCTGGGCGTTGGCGGCGACCCCGAGCGCGGTCGCCAGGCCGCTGAGGAGTCCCGCGACGAGCTCAAGGAGGCGATTAAGGGCGCTGACATGGTGTTCATCACCGCCGGCATGGGCGGGGGCACCGGCACCGGCGGCGCGCCGGTGGTGGCCCAGGTGGCCAAGGACGCCGGCGCCCTTACCGTCGCCGTCGTCACCCGACCGTTCTCCTTTGAGGGCGCAAAGCGTAAGGGGAACGCTGACGGGGGCGTGGAGCAGCTACGGCAGGAGGTCGATACCCTGATCGTCATCCCCAACGACCGCCTGCTGGCCCTGGCCGACGAGAATACAACCGTCACCGAGTCGTTCATGATGGCCGACGACGTGCTGCGACAGGGGATCCAGGGCATCTCGGAGCTGATCACGATACCCGGGGACATTAACCTGGACTTCGCCGACGTGCGCCGCATCATGGCGGAGGCCGGCCCTGCCCTGATGGCCATCGGCCGCTCCAGCGGCGAAAACAGGGCCGTGGCGGCCGCTCAAGCGGCCGTCTCCAGCCCCCTACTGGACGTGAGCATCCACGGCGCCACCGGTATCCTGTTCAACATCACCAGCTCCGGCAACCTGGGCCTGCACGAGCTGAACATGGC
>JADFNQ010000166.1 GCA_022563285.1 Chloroflexota bacterium
GTCAGGGGGAAGTCCGGCGGCGGCGGGCCTACGGGGACGGTCTCACTGGAGACGGGCATTGCGGGGACGATTCTAGGGCAGGGGGGCGGGGGCGTCAAACGCTGGGCCTCATATGCTATCATCACTCCGTCGCCACATTCGGGAGACAGCACGTGCGAACCATCGTCTTCACCGGCAAGGGCGGCGCCGGCGTCAGCACGCTGGCCGCCGCCACCGCCGCCGCTATCGCTGAGAGCGGCCGCAGGACGCTGGCCTTCGGCCTCGGGTCCGGCCTCGCCTCCGCCTTCGACTGCGGCCTCGGAGAGCGGCCGCAGCCCCTGGCCGCCGATCTTTGGGCTCTGGAGGCGGCGCCCCTGGCCGGGCAGGCCGGCCACCCCGACGCGCCCGGCCCCTTCCTCGCCTGGCTGCGCGACCTGTTCCTCTGGCGCAACATGGACGAGACCGTGGCCGACGACGTCGCCGCCCTCCCCGGCCTCGTCGACCTGGCCCGTCTCCTCACCCTCGAGGAGCAGCTTGAAGGCGGTGACTTCGAGGCCATCGTTGTCGACTGCCCCGCTGTTCGCCACACCGTCGACCTCCTGGCCGCGCTGGACGCCGCCGCCCGCTCACTGGACCGGATGTTCCCGGAGCGCCAGCCTACGGTGCTGGACCCGTTCCTGCGCGCCCTCGCAGGCAACTCCGGCAGCGGCGAGGATGTCTACGAGGGCGGACGTGATATCCTACTCCGCCTCTCCAGCATCCGCCAGACGCTGGCCGACCCTGAGTCGGCGTCCGTGCGCCTGGTCCTTACCGCGGACAACGCCGCCCTGGCGCAGGCGCAGCGGGCCGTGACCAATCTCAGCCTGTTCGGCTATCCGCTGGACGCCACATTCTGCAACCGGCTCCTGCCCGAAGATGCGGGGCCCTGGTCCAAGGCCCGCCGCGATGACGAGCAGGCGGCCCTGCGCCACATTGACGATTCGTTGGGCCCGCTGCCCGTCCTTCCCGTCCCCTTGCAGCCGCGTGACGTCGCCGGCTTCCAGGACCTGTCCGCGCTCGCCGCCTCGGCGTACGGCGGGGCCGACCCGGCCGATATCCTCTACCGCGGGCCGGTGCAGGCGTTCTCGCGGAAGGACAGCCGCTACGTGCTGAGCCTCACGCTTCCCTTCGTAACACGCGAAGAGCTGGCCATCGAGCGGCTCGACGATGCGCTGATAGTTCACGTTGGCGAGCGCAGCCGCACGTTCGACCTGCCCGCCGAGGTCCGGGGCCTGGACAGCGTCTCTTCCGCCTTCGACGGCGACACTCTGCGGGTCACCTTCAGCTAGCAGCACTAAGCGAGCCACCGGAAAGGAAGAAGCGTTGATCGGCAAGGCCGATGAGTACCTCGTTCACCAGGCGGAGAAGCCCCTGGCCCAGGTCGTATCGGACCACCCGGAGTGGCAGGACCGCTTCTACTTCAACATCCACGACCGCGAAGGGAAGTTCGCGGCGATCACCGGTCTGGGCGCCTTCCCCAACCGAAAGCTCTCCGGCCCGCACGGGATGGTACAGGCGTACCTGTTCGCCGTGTACAACGGGCAGCACTACGCCTACCTGAACGTCCGCCCCATCAACGCCGACCGGGAGGAGATGCGGGCCGGCACCCTCTCCTACTCCATCGTGGAGCCCCTTAAGGCTTGGCGCCTGGAGATCGCCGATGAGGCGAACGGCGTCAGCGGCTCGCTTCTGTTCCACGCCCGCTGCCCCCTCTATACCTTCAGCCCCATCCGCTGGCACGATGGCGAGAGGCTGGTCGTCAACCAGATGCACTACACGCAGTCCGGCCTGTACGAAGGCTCGTTCACCGTGGGCGGCCGGACGTTCACGGACCTACTGGGCATGCGCGACCGCTCCTGGGGCGTGCGCGACATGGCCCACGTGCCCGTCTGGCACTGGATATCCGCCCAGTTCTCGAACTTCTCCGTCTCCGCCTGGCTATGGGAGACCCCCGAAGGCGAGGTGATCCACTGCGACGGCGCGATTATTCCGGAGGAGGGCGAGGTGCGGCCGGTGACCAGCATCGAGCACGATCTGGAGCTGTGGCCGGATACCAAGCGGCCCAAGCTGGGCCGCTTCGCCCTTACCACCGCGGACGGGGAGCAGCTGTCGCTGGAGGCGGCGGAGATACAGACGATATTCCTGGCTCGCGCTCCCAACGCCTGGTCAGACTCTGACGCCAAGGCCATGGCAGAGGCCGACACCAACGCCTTCGGCTTTGACCAGCACTGCCGTTTCCGGATGAACGGGGAGACCGGCTACGGGATTGTTGAGTATATGATGACCGGCGGCAGTCGCCGCTACGGCATTCCCCGCACGGAGATCGGCGGATAGGGGGCTAGGCGGGGGTGCTGGCCCGGCGATCTTCCAGGATCCGCCGGAGGGCGGTTATCATCTGCGCTACGTTCAACTCGCCGTACACGGGATAGCTGAATAGCGCCCCCTCGTTTATGTTGTAGATGTTGCGGCGGCCCACCCGCTTCTTCTCGATGAAGCCGCCTTCCTCAAGGTCGCGTACGATCTGATATACGGCCCGCTCCGTGAGGTCCGTTCCGCGGGCGATCTCGCGCAGGGTGGCGCGGGGGTTCTGGAAGAGGTGGGTCAGTACCAGTCCGTAGTTGCTCAGGAAGTTCCATTTCTTAGCCATAACCCTCACCCCCATTGCTCCCGTGGCGACTGTCGCCGCCTCCGGTGGCCTGTCTATCGCCGAACCTGTCGCTTAGATTTCCCCGATTATTGTCATGCAGAGCCTTGACACCCCTGTTGGGTCACCTTATCCTGGCTACACCAATGCAGAATTGTGATTCTACATTAATTCCCTAAAGGTCGGGTATTCAGATACTAATGGCCGAACACGGAAACTACTTTACGGTATATGGATACGAAATTCAAGTGATATTATGCACGTAACGAGGATAGATGTCTAGCTCCTCGCTAAGCAAGCGCTAAGTTTTTTCGGAGAACGCACCCCGCACCAATGCCCTCGATACCAAGCATCTTCCGCTCCTCGGCTGTGGACAGCGTCCAGGACGCGTCCCGGCGGCTGGATCAGTTCGCCGAGAAGTACCAGCAGTTCTTCCCCCGCGTCTTCGCCTACGTCTACGGCCGCGTCCACAACGTCCACCAGGCGGAGGACCTCGTCTCGGCGGTGTTCGAGCGGGCCTTCCTCAAGTTCGACTCCCTGCGCAACGACGAGGCGTTCTCCACCTGGCTATTCACCATCGCCCGCAACCTGGTCACCAGCGAGGCCCGCAAGCGGGGCCGCGAATCGATCGTAGACCCCGATATCTTGAAGTCCATTGTCGCCTCCAACGTTTCCGTGGAGAACGAAGTGCTCGTCCGCGAAGAGGTGCAGGCGGTGGTCGACTGCCTGAAGACGTTCCCCCAACGCGAGCAGGACATTGTCGCCCTCAAGTTTGACGCCGAGCTGTCCAACCGCCAGATCGCTAACATCATGAGCCTCAGCGAGGCTAACGTGCGCGTCATCCTCTTCCGCACCCTTCGCAAGCTGCGGGAGATGATTAAGTCCGAGAGACCGGCCGAGTAGGGGCGACCTTCAGGTCGCCCGCGCCGCGTTGCTCCTCCCGCCCCAGGGTTGTTCGTCCCACCCAGCCCGCCCTGGACTCCGTTCAGACCAGGCGCCGG
>JADFNQ010000167.1 GCA_022563285.1 Chloroflexota bacterium
CGGCGGCGAGATGGACCCCGCGTACTGGGAGTACCTGCAGCGGGTCGTCGGCTTCGTGATCGACCACTGGCGGGAGCCGGACGATGGGATATGGGAGACGCGCGGCGGGCGACAGCACTTCGTTTCTTCGAAGGCCTGGTGCTGGGTGGCCCTGGATCGAGCGATCAAGGCCGCCCGCGCCCTCGATCTCCCCGGAGACGTCGAGCTCTGGCGCAAGGTCAGGGCGGAGATCAAAGAGGACGTTCTGGCGAAGGGCTACGATGCCGAGCGTGGGGCCTTCGTGCAGGCTTACGGCAGCAAGAAGCTCGACGCCAGCAACCTCCTGCTACCCCTGGTGGGTTTCGTGAGGGTCGACGATCCCCGGATGCGCTCGACCATCGATGCGATCGAGCGCGAGCTGACCTCGCCGCAGGGTTTCGTTTACCGCTACAAGGGGTTCGACGACGGTCTCTCTGTTGGCGAGGGCACGTTTACGATCTGTACCTACTGGCTGGCCGACAACCTGATCGCCCTGGGGGAGATCGAGCGAGCGCGGGCGCTGTTCGACAAGCTGCGGGGCTGTTCCAACGACCTTGGCCTGTTCAGCGAGGAGATAGACGCCCAGACCGGGGAGATGCTGGGGAACTACCCTCAGGCGTTCACGCACCTGGCCTTCATCAACACTGCGGTCCAGCTGCACAAGGCGGAAGCCCGTAGGGCGAACTCGAGCGCGGACTAGGTGGCCTGCCTGTCACCTGCCGAATAGACCTGGGCGTCCGGGTTAAACGCCGCCCAGGCGAACCACAGCTCATTGGTGTGTAACGCCGCCGTCAGCTGCTCGCCGGCGAGCTGTCCTGATATCGCCTTCCCCAGCAGGTCCCAGGTGGTGCCCGTCTCGCTGTCCACGAAGGTGTCGTCGCCCTGGGCCTCGAAGGTGAGCACCCGGCCGTCCAGCGTGCGCAGGTAGGCCAGGCCCGTGCCCACGCTCCGCCCTTCGGCGATGTCGGGGGCGTCCAGGGCGGAGGCCGTGTCACCGGCCCCCCAGACCACCAGGATCGGCTCACCGGCCACCACGTCGTTGACCGCCCGTACCTCGGAGATGAGGCTGAAGGGGTACGCCTTGTTGGTGTCCCCCAGCCTGAGGCCCACTACCCGCTCGAAGGCGGGGTAGCGGTCGTCGATCTCGCCGTCGAACAGGAACGGCTGATCCGACGTGTCGTAGGCGACGTAGGGGTTGCTCCCGTAGGGCGCCGGGAAGCCGGTGTCCCGCGACAGCACCTTAGAGTCGGGGAAGCTCTCCTGGGCGTCCTCCCAGGAGATGAGCCTTATCGGCACGAACTCCAGCTGGGTTCCGGCCAGCTCACCGACGATCCCCTCGCCGGTGATCTGCTGCCACAAGGACTCCGTCTGGCGGTCCCACATCACCAGGTCGCTGTTGCGCAGGAGGCCGGAGGTGCCGAAGCGGAGCACCTGGCCGTCCACGGTCCTTTCGAAGGCCACCGCGCTGTTGCACAGGGGGCAGAAGGTGACGGCGATGGGCACATCTCCAAACTGGTCGTTCACTATCTCGTGAATGGTAAGGATGCGCAGCGGGTAGATCCTCGCCTCGCCGCCGAACTCCACCAGACCCACCGGCTCGCGGGCCTCCAGCCACTGCGCCGCCTCTTCCACCGTCTCGAACTTGGGATTATCCAGCGGCGTGATGATGTCCCGCGGGTCCGACTCCGGCCTGCCCTTGATCAGCTCCGAGAGCTCGATCGTCCGTTTCGTCCAATCGGTGTTCCAGCCAACAACGAACGGCGCGCCTTCTATATCGAACGTATGGAGGTCGCCACCGTCCGAGGCTCCGTCGGTGCTGTCCGAGCCTCCGCCGTTGCTGGCGGCTCCGCCACAGGCCGCCGCGAGGAGCGCGAGGCCGGCCAGCACCCACCACCACCTCCGGGCGCGCCTGCCTATGAAACCCCCCACCTGCCGAAGACTTGCCGCCGTCGCCATTCTCACACTCCTAAACTGCTATGCCAGCGTCTCAGCCAGCGCCTCTTCCATCTGCTCCAGGAGGATGAGGCCGTTGTGCACTCTGGTGACAACCCCGTCCGGGTCGATGAAGACGCTCACGGGCATTCCCAGGCCGCGGTAGGCGTCGTACAGGGTGTCGTCGGGGTCCATGCCGTTGACCGGGAAGCTGATCCCCTTACCGCCGTCGGCGCGAGTCAGGCCTTCGAAGAAGCCCGTGGCCCGCCCCAGCGGTTCACCGCGGTTCACCGCGATCACCACCAGGTCATCTGGGTGACGCTTCTGCAGCTCCTGGATGTCCGGCAGTTCCCGTTCGCAGGGGCCGCACCAGGAGGCCCAGAAGGTCACGTAGACGGTCTTGCCCCGGAAATCGCTGAGGCGGTGGCGCAGGCCGTCGAAGTCCGATATCTCGAAGTCGGGGGCCAGCCGCTGTTCGTGCGGGCCCACATCGAAGCCCGCCGTGCCCGCCGCTCGCGGCGGCTCCAGGATCAGCGCATCCTCTATCCCTTCGCCGCCGCCCTGGTTGCCCAGGAGACCGGCTGCGATAAGCCCGACCACCGCCACGCCGACGATGGCGCTCAGCCCGGCGAGGGCGGTTAGCCTCCTTCGCAGGTCCTGTACCCAGGCTTTATCCGTCCAGTTTTCAGACATGTCACGCCGCCGACGATGGCTCCCCCGATGTGCCGCTGACGCCGTCTATCCTCAGCATGTCCACGAAGTACAATCCCCCATGTCGAGATACCCCTATGGGGTATACGCATAGGGCGGGTAGGCGGATGTCAGCGAACCTCTCCCACTCGCAGCGCTGTGCAGCCACCCTCCGCATATGGGACATGCTCGATACCAGGGCGGGGCGGGAACGGGTTGTCCGACCATGAGGCGACGGATTACGCTTAGGCGGACAGGAAAGGCGTCGGCGCACCGCGCCGCGCCCACGGCAGCGGCGACGCTGGACTGGAGGACGACTGGACATGACAACGGAGAACAGCAAGTACCTCCTCGCCATCGATCTCGGTACCGGCGGCCCCAAAGTCGCTCTCATCTCCACCGACGGCGAGATCATCGGTCACGAGTTCGAGAGGACGGACCTCCTGCTCCTCCCCGGCGGCGGCGCGGAGCAAGACCCGGAGGACTGGTGGCGCGCCACCAGCACGGCCGCCAAGAGGCTGCTGGGGCGAGGCCTCGTCCCCGCCGACAGAATCGTAGCGATAAGCTGCACCACGCAATGGATGGGCACCGTAGCCGTTGACCGTGACGGCAACCATCTAATGAACGCCATCATCTGGATGGACTCGCGGGGCGCCAAATACGCCAAGCGCATCACCCGCGGGTTGGTCAACGTCTCCGGCTACGGAGCGGGCAAGCTGCGGGAGTGGATCAGGCTGACGGGCGGCGTCCCATCGCGGACGGGAAAGGACTCGCTGGGCCACATCCTGTACATTCAGAACGAGCAACCGGAGGTCTACCGGCAGACGTTCAAGTTCCTGGAGCCGATGGACTATCTGAACCTGCGGCTCACGGGGAAGGCCGCCGCATCCTACGATACGATCACCGGCCACTGGCTGACCGACAACCGCGACCTGTCCAAGGTCAAGTACGTCGTCAAGCTGATCGCGCTTTCGGGCGTTGACCGGGAGAAGCTGCCGGACCTCAAGCCGACCGGCGCCATCC
>JADFNQ010000168.1 GCA_022563285.1 Chloroflexota bacterium
CAGGCCCCCGTCACCCAGGACGCCCGCGGCGAAAGGAGGAACGTCACCACGTTCGCCACCTCCTCGGCCGTACCGAACCGCCCCATCGGGATGTTCTCCGCCACGAATCGCGCCATCCCCTCCGGGTCCTCCTGCTGACGGCGCCACCAGGAGCCGCCGGGGTGGCTGATGGAGCCGGGCGCGACGGTGTTGACGCGGATGCGGTCCGGCGCCAGCTGCGTGGCCATCGCCTTGGCGTGGGAGATGAGGGCCGCCTTCATGGCGTTGTAGCCGGGCAGGCCGCCGGACTCGCGGCCCCAGATCGACGCCAGGTGGACGACGGCGCCGCCGCCGGCCTCCCGCAGGTGGGGAACGGCCAGCCTGGTCAGACGGGCGGCGGGCAGGAAGAGGATCTCGAACGATTGCTCCCACACGGCGTCCTCGTCGCCGGGGGCGGAGAAGTGGATGGAGTTGACGAGAGTATCGATGCGGCCGAAGCGCTCCACGGCGGCGCTGACGAGGCGCTGGGCGTCTTCGGCCTTCGTCAGGTCGCAGGGGAAGGCCAGGACGCGGACGCCGGCGGCCTCCACCTCGGCGGCGGCCTCTCGCAGCGTCTCCTTGCCCCGGGCGGCCAGCACCACCCGGCAGCCCTCGGCGGCCAGGGTCAGCGCCACCGCCTTTCCCATGCCGCGGGACGCCCCGGCGACTATCGCGACCTTATCGCGCAGGCCCAGGTCCATGTGCGGGTTTGGTCGTTTTCGGGCGGGCAGGTTCGGTGTATGGTTGTTTTTCGCGAAAAGGCGCGCGGGAGGCCGTTTTTAGATAGGCGGGGGCGAGAAACGTTTGGTCGTTTTTCAGCGGGCTGAGGAAGGCTGTCACACAGGGCATAGCGAGTTCCTTCGACAAGCTCAGGACATGCCCTTCGGCAAGCTCAGGACAAGCTTATGGTAGGGGAAACGGGCGGGAAGTCAAAGGGGCTCACGCCGGCGGGCGGGGCGGTGCGGGGCGGTCGCCAGCAGCGTACCGCCTGAGCCCCTCCGCCATCGCCGGGTCGCGCAGGCTCGCCTCGTGGACGCGGCGCTCCAGCTCCAGCCCTTCCGGCAGGGAGAGCGAGAGCCCCTCGATGGCGGCGCGTCGGTCGTTGCGCAGGCTGAGCTGGGGATAGCTCGACATCGCCTTCGCCAGCGCCAGGACGCGCTCCAGTGCCTGGCCCCTGGGCACCACCTCCTGCACCAGCCCCATGCGCAGGGCCTGCTGCGCGTCGATCATGACCCCGGTCTCGATCAGGTAGAGGGCGTTCCCCATCCCGACGATGCGGGGCAGCCGCTGGGTGCCGCCGTCCAGCAGGGGGACGCCCCAGCGGCGGTTCAGCACCCCGAACTGGGACGACTCGTCGGCGATGCGGAAATCGCACCAGCAGGCGAGCTCCAGGCCGCCGGCCAGGCAGTAGCCGTTGACGGCGGCGATGGCAGGCTTCTCCAGGTCGGTGATGCGGGAGAAGCCCATGGGGCCGGACTCCTGGGCGCCGGGGCGGGCCATGAGGCTGGCGCTGCCCTTGAGGTCGGCGCCGGCGCAGAATGCAGCCTGTCCTGAGCCTGCCGAAGGATCGCCGGCGCCGGTGAGGATCAGCACGTCCAGCGAATCGTCTGCGCGGAAGGCTTCGACGGCCTCGAACAGCAGCCCCGCCGTCTCGCCGTCGACGCAGTTGCGGACGTCGGGCCGGTTGATCGTGACCACGAAGGCGCGGTCGCGGGTCTCGGTGAGGACTACGGGCATGGCGATGCCTCCCTACTTGAACGCCGGGACGACCTCGGCGGAGAAGCGCAGGAGGCTATCCCGGTGGAAGCGGGGGAACTGGGCCACGATGATCTCCTCCACCCCCGCATCGACGAAGGCCTGGACGCCGGCCTTCACGTCCTCCACGGAGCCCATGAGGACGGAGCGGCGGGCGTCCTCCTCGCTGCCGCCCCGGAAGGCGACCATCCGCTGGACGACGCGCTGCTGGAAGGCGGGATCGTCGTTCAGGAATAGGGGCACCTGGATCGTGCGCCGGATCTGGCTGAACTCCCGTCCCACATCCTTGCAGTGCTGCTCCAGCACCTGGTACTTATGCCTCACCTCCTCCGGCGTGCCCGAGACGTTGGTCGCGTCGGCGTACCTGGCCACGGTGCGCAGGGTGCGCTTCTCGCCGCCGCCGCCGATGAGGATGGGCGGGTGCGGCTGCTGCACGTTGGGCGGGTTGTACGGCGGCTGGTCCAACTGGTAGTACTGCCCCTTAAACGTAGGCCGGTCCTGGGTCCACAACAGCTTGATCACCTGCGCCGCCTCGTCCAGCCGCTCCAGCCGCTCCCTGGTGGTGTGGAAGGGGATGGCGAACGCCCCGTGCTCGTAGGTGTGCCAGGCGCCGCCGAGGCCGAACTCCAGGCGGCCGCCGGAGATGTGGTCCAACGTCGTCGCCATCTTGGCGAGGACGGCCGGATGGCGGTAGGTGTTGCCGGTGACCAGGATGCCCAGGCGGACGCGGGAGGTGACCTGGGCCAGGGCAGCGAGCGCCGTCCAGCCCTCCATGCAGGGGCCCTCGGACCCGAAGGCGGCGCCCATGCCGGTCACGAAGTGGTCCATCAGCCACAGGTGATCGAAGTTGAGGTCCCGGTCCAGCTCCTGCCAGAGCGACTGCAGATCGTCCCAGGAGACGCCGGCCTGGCTGGCCTGAACGCCGAACTTGATGCTCATGGTTGACCTCCGTTCTGCCCTTCGATCCCCAACTGCTGCTTGTAGTCCGGCTCCAGAGCGGCCACTGCCCCCATCTGGAGAAAGGTGGTGGTGGGCCACTGGACAAACATGCGCATGACGTCCTCTCCCGCCGCGAGTTCGGGCTTATCGCCGATGATCTTCTGCTCTTGGAGACGCGAAATCTCCTCGTCCGAAAGGCCAAGGAGGCCCTGGAGCACCTCCCGGTTGTGCTCACCGAGCTTGGGAGCGGGAGCGCGGGTGGAGATGTGGAAGGCGGAGAAGCGAGCGCCGAGCTGGCGAGGCAGCGGCCGGGGGCCGACGTCAGGCTGATCGATCGTCTCGAAGTAGCCGCGGTCGCGAAGGTGCTCGTCGAAAAGGACCTGCTTGGGGTCGAGGACGGCGGCGGCGATGACGCCGGCCTTCTGAAGGAGGTGCATCGCCTCGATATGGTCCTGCTCGCGGGTCCAGGAGGCGATCAGATCGTCCAGCTCGTCGTGGTGACGGTGGCGGCCCAGCACGTCGGCGAAGCGCTCGTCCTCCCCCCACCCGGGCTGGCCGACGGCGTTGCAGAACGCCTGCCACTCCGCGTCGTCGCGTACGGTGAGCACGAGCCATCTGTCCTCCCCGCGGCAGGGGTAGCAGCCCTGGGGAGCGAACCAGGGGCTGCGGTTGCCGATGCGCTCCGGCTCGCGGCCGTTCAGCGCGTAGTCCATCAGCGCGTAGCCGCCGATGGGGATCGCCGCCTCCTGCTCCGAGAGGTCGATGTACTGGCCCTTGCCGGTGCGCCGCCTGTAGTGCAGGGCGGCCAGGACCGCTCCCGCTCCCGTGATGCCGGAGTAAGGGTCGGTGAACGATATACCCGTGCGCAACGGCTCGCCGCCGCGATAGCCTGTGAGGGAGGAGATGCC
>JADFNQ010000169.1 GCA_022563285.1 Chloroflexota bacterium
GGCGTTGGAGACGCCGGAGCGGGCCAGCTCGTCCACGAATGCGCCCACGAACTGTCGGAGGGCCTGTCCTGAGCTTGTCGAAGGGGCCTCGCCCGCCTCTACGTCTGGTGACCGTTCAGCGCCCATAGCATCGGCCGCAGTTTCAGGCAGGACTCTTCGTACTCGCGCTGGGGGTCGGAGCCGGCCACGATGCCGCAGCCGGCGTAGAGCAGGGCCTCGTTCCCTCTGAGCAGAGCGGAGCGGATGGCGACCACGAACTCGCCGCCGCCGCGCCCATCGACCCAGCCCACAGGGCCGGCGTACCAGCCCCGGTCAAACGTCTCATACGACCGGATGAGACGGAGGGCCGCATCCCGCGGGAGTCCCCCGGCTGCCGGCGTGGGGTGCAGCCGCTCCACCAGCTCGAGAACATGCCGCTCCCCGTTCACCACTCCCTCCACGGGCGTGTGGAGGTGCTGGACGTTGGGCATGCGAAGGAGGACCGGCATGGCCGGAACGCTGAGGCGCGAGCAGAGCGGCCCCAGGGCGTCTCCCAGAGCGCGTACCACAAGGGCGTGCTCATGCCTCTCCTTCACGTCAGCCAGCAGAGTCTCGCCCAGCGCCCGGTCCTCGCCTTCGCCGGCGCCGCGGGCGATCGAGCCCGCGAGGCAGTCCGCTCGAACGATCTCTCCTTCCAGGCGGACCAGCCGCTCCGGCGTCGCTCCAAGGAAGCAGCTCTCGCCTCTGGCGAAGGCGAAGACGGTGCAGCCGCCGTAGCCCGCCCGCAGCCTGCGGATAACAGGGCCCGGCTCCACCGGCCCCGGGGCGCGGGCGCGCAGCCGTCGCGCCAAGACCAGCTTCTCGATCGTGCCCTGTCGGACGTCCCTCACCACGGCGGCCACCGCTTCTCTCCACCGGCCTGCCCCGACCTCGTCCTCCGCGGCCACTTCACTGCCCGACCGCTCCCCATCGACCATCGCGACGTCTCCCTCCAGAAGACCGCGCAGGTCGTCCGCAGCCGCGGAGGCGGCGGCCCGTGCGTCGCAGCCAGGGCTGGCGATCGCGCTCACGGTGAGCCAGGAAGAGCCGGCGCGGGAGGTGAACAGGAATCGGGGGACCAGCAGGAGGCCGTCCGGATAGCGCTCCCAGTTAGCCTCGCGCCGGCGCGCAGGATCGAAGGCGAAACCGCCGAGGCAGATGGGGGCGGCTACGGGAGCCGGATCGACTACATCGGTCACGGCCCGCGATAGGAGTCGTCGCCATGCGGCGGCCACCTGCGAGAAGCGGCCCTCACCGCGCCCGCTGAGCCGTGCCACCGCGCCGACGGCGACCAGGGAGAACCCCTCGCCCGGCTGCTCCCAGTACAGGCGCTCCTCCGCCTTCGCCCGTTCGAACAGATCGACGGGATCCGTGTGCGCAACCCGTGTCGTGGTGCTGACCAGGACAGGCTCGCCGCTCTGGGCCGCTTCCCGCTCGCCCGCTTCCAGGACGTGCAACAGCCGCTCAGTGAACGTAGCTTGCCGGAGAGGTGTAGTCATCGCTCTTGGACCGGGCTGTGCGGCTGTTCCGCGATCCCCACGCTGCGCATCAGCAGAGGTCGCAGGGCGGCGTAGGCGTCCTCCAGCGGCTCGGGCCGCCCGGAGAGGACCCAGTTGGTGATCACATCGTTAAGGGCACCGAACCAGGCCCGGCCAGCGATCTCGGTGTCGATGGGCTCGATGACGCCCTGCTTCACGGCCTCATCCAGGTGTCGCTGGATGACGGCGGCGAACTCATCGCGGATCTCCGCCATCCGTCGGTGGAACCCGCGCCCGGCGCCCAGCGCCTCCACCATGAACAGCCGGGCCAGGGCACGGTGCTTGGCGAAGGTGCGAAGGACAGCGAACAGGGCGGCGTCCGCCTTAGCGATAGGGTCATCGTGGGAAACCATCGCCTCATCGATCTTCTCCAGCAGTCGCGCCGCCGTCCGGTTCAGGAGGGCGAGGAAGATCGCCTCCTTGCCGGGGAAGTGGAAGTAGACGCCTCCCTTGGACGTTTGAGACTCGTCCGCGATCTCGTCGACACTGGCGTTGCGGTAGCCTTGCTGGGAGAAGACCCGGAGGGCCGCGTCCAGTATACGGCGGTGACGGTTCTGTGCGCGCGTCTGCTGCGGGGACATGCGGTGTAAAAACCGACCGACTCGTCGGTCGGTTATCATCTTAGCGGCCAGCGAGACTTCAGACAATCCCTGCACCATGGCGTCCTCCGCGCTACCATAGGGACCGGTATGTCCGTCAAACGCGCGCGGAACGTGCGGCAGATGTTCGGCCGCATCGTCCCCCGCTACGACCTCCTGAACCGGCTGATGAGCCTGGGCATGGACAGTCGCTGGCGCCGGGCAGCGGCTGCCGCCGCGCAGCCGGCCGGCGGCCTGGCTCTGGACCTAGGGACGGGCACAGGGGATCTGGCGCTGGAGCTGCGCCGCCGGGGGGCGGCGCGTATCGTCGGCGTCGACTTCTCCGGCGAGATGCTGGCCGCCGCCCGTGCCAAGGCCACGAGCGCAGGGAGCGCCAGTGTATCCTGGGCCTTGGGCGACGCCCTCCGACTCCCCTTCCCCAAGGACACTTTCGACTGCGTGACCAACGGGTTTCTGCTGCGCAACCTGGCAGACCTCCGCGCCGGCCTGGCGGAGATGGCCCGCGTCTTGAAGCCCGGCGGCCGCCTCGTGTGCCTGGACATGACGCAGCCGCCGCCGGGCCTGTTCGGATCGCTGTACCGGCTGTATTTCAACCGCCTGATGCCCCCGCTGGCCGGCGCCATCAGCGGCGACTCCACCGCCTACCGCTATCTACCTAACTCCCTCCAGGGCTTCCCTGATGCCTCAGAGCTGGCCGCTATGCTGACCGATATCGGCCTGAGGCGGGTCCGAGTGCGACGGCTGGCGGGCGGAACGGTGGCCCTGCATGCGGCCCGCAAGCCGATGCCCGATGCCTAGCTTGATGGCCACGGGGCTCCTGTAGCGCTGGCCAGCCAAGGACGGCCCGGGCCTCGTGGACTACATCTGCTACTTGCTCACAACGTAGACCAGCGCAATCGCTCTGTGGACAAGCGTTAGCCAAGGAGCTGTGCGAAGCTGGTATCGGCCTAGTCGCATAGCTCGCCCCGGCCCGACGAACTCGGGTGCCGTCAACCGGATGATGTGCGTACTTCGCGAACATTGAGAGGGAGAACGGTGCGCCCCGTCCGTCTCAGCAGGTCTGCTTTGATTTGCCGACCCCGGCGGCATTGCACCCGCGCGCCCCTTAAAGGCCGATCGGTATTCCCCAACCCTCGCCGGCGCTTATGCTTCTCCGAATTTCTTTCTCCCGTTGCGACCCCCGCGTGCTACCATTTACACGGCAAGAATAGAATAGTTCGAACGGAGGCAACGCCATGCCAGAGATTCGGGGCCTCACGGAGGTAGTGATCTGGGTCCATAACATGGAAGAGTCGCTGCACTTTTATCGCGATCTTCTGGGGTTGACGGTGATGTCCCCGCCCGACTTCAGAGGTGCAGTCTTCCTCCGGGCGGGGCAGTCTCAGGTCGGCGCCCCCCAGCAGATCGTGCTGGTGCCGTTGCCTGAAGGCGCTCCCACCTTTCCTGGTGAGCGCACAC
>JADFNQ010000170.1 GCA_022563285.1 Chloroflexota bacterium
TGATTGAGATCTCCTTCGCGGCGGCGTTCATCGGAGGGACCCTCTCCCTTCTCTCCCCCTGTAGCGCTCTGCTCCTCCCCGCGTTCTTCGCCTACGCCTTCCAGAACAAGCGAGAGCTCACCGCCCGCACCGCCGTATTCTTCGGCGGCCTGTCTACTGTCTTCGTGCCCCTTGGCATGGGCGCATCCCTGGCCACCACTCTCTTCGTGGACAACCGCGACACGATGATCGTCATCGCCGGTGGCATCCTTATCGCCTTCGGCGTCATGGAACTCCTCGGCCGCACCTTCTCCTTCGGGCGGGGGGCCACCGGCGGCAGCGTCGGCGAGACCCGCGGCCTGTTCGGCACCTACACCCTGGGCCTCGTCTACGGCTTCGGCGGCTTCTGCTCCGGGCCCATCCTGGGCTCCGTCCTCGCCATTGCCGCCGTCGATGGTAGCGTCATCCGGGGCGGCGGCCTTCTCGCCATCTACGCCCTCGGCACCGTCGCTCCCCTCTTCCTCCTCGCCGTCTTCTGGGATCGGCTCAAGATCGGCGAGAGGCAGTGGATCCGCGGCCGCGGCTTTCAGATCGGCCCTATCTCTGTTCACAGCACGCAGGTCATCGCCGGCGTCGTCTTCATCCTCCTGGGGATATCCTTCATCCTCCTCCAGGGCACCAACTCCCTCGCCGGCATCTACGAAGGCTGGGGCTTCACCGAGCTCTCCTTCGACGCTGACGTCTGGGTGAGGAACGTTACCGACGGCATCCCGGACGCGTTGCTGTTCGCCATCGCTGGCGTAGTGGCAGCCGCGATCTTCTGGTATGTCCGCCGCCGCCTGCGCGCCTCCGGCCCGGACGACGAAGAAGCGCCGTCGTCCGCGGAGGCGTTTTCGGAGCGGGACGGGGCCTAGAGGGGCCTGAGAGCACAGCCTGCGGGCAATCTCGCGGCGGTACTCCCCACGTATAGGATTATGGAGCCAGCCGGGCGTTTGCGCCCGGCTGACCGCGCCCGTGAGGCGCTTCCGGTATCGATCGCTTGCGTAAGCTACTTCTAGCCCTACCCGCCGTCGCCCTGTTGGCCACCGCCTGCTTCGCTGGCGGCGGCGGAGACGAGACGCCAGAGCCGACCGCCACCGCCGGAGAGGAAGACACGGAGGTGGTCGGCGACGATCTATCGATACACAGCGTGCCGCTGGAGGAGATCCACTTCGATACCTTCAGCGGCTCCATCCCCCTTACGGAGATAAGCGCCGTGCAGGTGAGCGCCCTGCGGGACGCCATCCCGCCCCTGGACAAGCCGAATTACGATGACGTGACCGGCGGCGCCTGGCTGGATGCCAGTGACCTCGTCCTCGGCTACGAGAGCGCGAGCGGCGGGGCGTGGGCGTACCCGCTGAAGATACTGAACTTCCATGAGATCGTGAACGACGAACTGGATGGGGTGCCCGTGCTGATCACCTACTGTCCCCTCTGCCGGAGCGGAATCGCCTACGACCGTCGCCTCGATGGCGGAGTCTTGACCTTCGGGAACACCAACGCCCTCTACGAGTCCGACCTCGTGATGTTCGACCGCGAGACAAACTCCTACTGGTGGCAGACCGCCGGCGAGGCGATAGTGGGGACGCTGACAGGCAAGCGGCTGGATACGCTGGCCGCCGTGACCACAACCTGGGGCGAGTGGAGCACGCTCCACCCGGACACGCGCGTCCTTTCGCGGGACACGGGCTTCATCCGTCCCTACGAGACGGACCGCTTCGCCGGCTACCAGGACTTCGTCAACAGCGGACAGTTCCCGTTCCCCGTCTCCGACGCGTCAAGAGATGCTCGCCTGCCGCCGGCGGACGAGGTGCTGGGGGTCGTCGTAGGCGGGGAGAGCGTGGCCTATCCGTTGCGGGTCCTGGGCGATGCCGCCGTGAACGACACGATATCGGGCACGCGCGTCGTCATCTTCTCCAAAGCCGATGGGCCGTCCGGAGGCGCCTTCCGGGCCGAAGTCGATGGCCGGGCGTTGACTTTCCGGTTCGAGGGAGGCGGATACGTCGATGAAGAGACTGGCAGTGTGTGGGATCTATCCGGTCAGGCGGTGTCCGGCCCGCTCCAGGGCGAGAGGCTGGAGCCGCTCCCAGCTCGCTATACCTTCTGGTTCGCCTACATCGCCGCGTTCCCGGACACGGAGCTTTTCGTTCCCTAGGTCAGCCGTGTTGGTGGGAACTATGCTGGTAGCTGAACCGTGAAAGCGCTGCCCACGCCGGGAACGCTTTCGGCGCGGATGGTGCCACCGTGTGCCTCCGCAATCCAGCGGGCGATCGCCAGCCCTAGTCCGGCGCCTCCTGCCTCCCGGGAGCGTGCCTTGTCCACTCGATAGAACCGGTCGAAGATGTGAGGCAGCGCCTCTGCGGGGATGCCGGGCCCCGTGTCAGATACCCGTACCGTGACCTTGCCGCCGGATGGCTTGCGCACCTCCAGGCGCACCCTACCGCCGGAGTCCGTGTACTTAATGGCGTTATGGGTAAGGACCACCATCAGCTCCCGCAGGCGGTCGCCGTCGCCCCGCAGGCGCACAGGTCCGTCCAGGTCCGTCTCCAGCGAGATGCCGCGCTCCTCGGCCAGCAGGCGCATGCTCCGCGCCACCTCATCAGCCAGTTCGTCCAGCGCTACCTCGGACAGAGATAGCCTCGCCTGGCCGGCGTCGGCCTGGGCCAGGATTAGCATCTGGCCGACGAGCCTCCCCAGCCGGTCCGATTCGCTGATGATGTCGTCCACCGCCTCGCGATTGGCGCTGACCGGCTCCGAGAGGTGACGCTTAAGCAGCTCAGCGTTGGCGCGCACAACGGACAGAGGGGTGCGCAGCTCATGCGATGCATCGCCGATAAAGGCGCGCTGGGAGTCCATAGCAGTGCGGATCGGACGCAGGGCGCGACCGGACAGCAGGTAGCCGCCGGCGGCGGCCAGGAGCAGCCCGCCGCCGAGGCCTCCCGTCAATATAAGGAGTAGCCGCCGCAGCGCCTGCCGCTCCGGCTCTGTGCTGCGACCTACCTCCATCAGGAACTGCCCGCCTCGCGGCGTATCCAACCGCACTACGTACACCCGTAGGGGGTCACCTTCGGACGACTCCGTATCAACGAAGGCGTCACCTTCACGGAGCGCCTCCTCTAGGGCGGAGGCGTCCGCTAGGCCGACGGGGTCGGCGTTAGGCGTGCCGGCCAAGAACTCGCCCGTGGGCCTCACGATGGCATAGAAGTAGCCCCCGGCAGTGAACGCTGGGCCGATGACGAGGTCTGGTGGGAGTACGTCGCCCCGGCGGCTGAGGAGCCGGGGCACCAGTAGCCGCTGCTCCCGTCCGGCCCTCGACTCGAGGTCACTGTTCACCTGGTCGAACAGCGTGGCGCGGGTGGTGAAGTACACTGCTGCACCTATGATGATCAGGATCACGCCCAGGGCTAGGGTGAACCAGAGGGTGAGGCGCCAGCGAGCTGTGCCGAACATGTCAGTCTCCCAGCGCGTAACCGGAACCGCGCACGGTGCGGATCAGACGACGGTCGTGGCCGCGGTCGACCTTGCGACGCAGGTAGGTGACGTACACATCC
>JADFNQ010000171.1 GCA_022563285.1 Chloroflexota bacterium
GTGGCACGCTACACGCGGGCCCAGGTGCTGGAGGTGCTGGACCAGGACTACGTGCGTACGGCGCGGGCCAAGGGGCTGGAGGAGTTCACCGTGGTGAGCCGCCATATCGCCCGCAACGCCCTGCTGCCGCTGGCGACGATCATGGGCTTCGCGCTGGTCGGTCTGCTCGGCGGCTCCATCTTCCTGGAGACGCTGCTGGGCATCCCCGGCATAGGCGAGTACGCCTTCCAGGCGGTGTCTGCGCGGGACAACAACTCTATCATGGCGATCGTGCTGATCACCTCGACGGCGTTCATCGCCGCTAACCTAATAGTCGACATAACGTATGGGTTCATCGACCCGAGAATCCGCCTTGGCGCGAGGGCAGAGCGCTGATGGCCCGCTATGAGGCGATAACTGCGGCGGTTGAGGCGGAGGCGGCCGCTCCTCGGCCCTCGTTGGGGTTCCTGCGGCGGCTGGTTGGCAAGCGGGTGGCGATGGCGGCGCTGGTGGTTATCGTCATAATCTACCTGGCCGGTATCCTGGCCCCTGTGGTCGCTCCCTACGGCTTTGCGGATACCGATTTCGCTAACACGTTCGCGGGGCCAAGCCTTGAGCACCCGCTGGGGACCGACAGGCTGGGCCGGGACATGCTTTCGCGGGTGATGTGGGCCTCCCAGACCACGATCATCATCTCGGCAGCCGCTCTCCTCACCGGCGGGCTCGCCCTCGGGGTGGGGCTGGGGCTCTTGGCCGGTTACAGCGGAGGGCGTGTGGACAATCTGATAATGCGCGTGGCTGATGCCTTCTTCGGCCTGCCCGAGATCCTGCTGCTCCTGCTCATAACCGCCACGATACGCCCGCGGGTGGATGACCTGTTCGACAACTTCAACGGCTGGCCGGTGCTGGGCACCCTAAATCAGCAGGGGCTGCCGGACTACTTCCTGATCTTTGGGGCGCTTTCGCTGTTCGGCTGGGTGGGAATGGCGCGCATCGTCCGCTCACAGGTGCTGGCACTGCGCGAGACGGACTACGTGATGGCGGCGCGGGCCGCCGGCGCACGCACGCCGCGGGTGCTGTTCCATCACCTGCTGCCAAACGTGACAAACCTGATAGTGGTGGCGGTGACGTTCTCCCTGGGGGCGATCGCCGGCACGGAGATCGCCCTAACCTGGTTGGGGATAGGGATCCAGCCGCCGCACCCCAGCTTCGGGGTGATGATCTTCGATGGCTCTGGACTGACGAACCTGAGAGCGCACCCGAGCCTGATGCTGGTGCCGGCGGTGGTGGTAGCCGCCCTGCTGTTCTCATTCAACCTCCTGGGCGACGCCCTCAACGATGTGCTGAACCCACACAGGAGGTAGGTCTGTGGAAGGCGGTATCGAGCCCGCGCCCACGGAGCTCATCGCCCGGCAGGTTAAGCCGCAGGTGTCGCTCACCGGCAACGACGGCGTCCCCCTGCGGGACATGTGGGAGCTGGAGAAGGGGCTGTGAGGAGGCGCTTCTGGGACGCTTGTTGCTTCCGCTATAAGCGAGTTCGTGAGGGTATCCACGGAACGCGTCCCCGATAGCCAGGTCGTCCTCCAGATCGAGATCGAGCCTCAGCAGATGGAGCGCTCCCTCGACCGGGCCTACCGCCGCCTCGTCCAGCGCACCGAGATCGCGGGCTTTCGCAAAGGGAAGGCCCCCCGCGAGATGCTGGAACGCCATGTGGGCCGGGAGCGCCTTGTGCACGAGGCGCTGGATATGCTCATCCCCGAGGCCTATAACAAGGCCCTGGACGAGCAGCAGATCGAGGCGATTGACCAGCCGCGGCTGGACATCGTCCAGGAGGAGCCGCTTATCTTCAAGGCCACAGTGCCCGTCCAGCCTACGGTGCGGCTGGGCGGCTATACCAAGATGCGGCTAGGGCGTCCCTCGGTTATCGTGGCCCCGGAGGACGTGGATACGGCGGTGGAGGAGCTGCGCCACCGCTACGCCCTGCACGAGCCCATAGAGAGGCCGGTGAAGGCGGGCGACCTGGTTCGGGCTGAGGTCCGGGGCGAGATGGATGGGCGCGAGGTGTTCGCGGACGACCCGACGCGGATCGAGAACACGGGGATCGTCGTCGTCAGTCAGGATGTGGAGTTTTTGGCCCCCTTCGTAGTTGATGGTAGCCCGTTGCGCGTGGCCGTGGGGTGCTCCCAGCTCGGCGCGGCCCGGACCGTCCTTGATTATCGGGCCTGGCACCACGACGTTGAGGTCGCTCGTGCCCGGGGAACTATCTGCCCCTTCGACTTCGCGACCGGTCGACCCCGTCGCCTCACCGATGGTGAGCGTGGCGCGTTTGAGTCGATGAAAGTCGAGTCACAGCAGTGGAAGCCCATCAAGGTGGTGGATGTGTCCGAGGCTGGTGATTTCATCGAGGTGCCGATCAGCTGGTCCGATGTCGACCGTCAAGGCCACGTCAATAACGTGAGTCTGGCTGGATACCTGCAAGAGGCGAGAATCCTGGCGACGACGTCGTGGTCGCCGGGAATGAGACGAGCTGGGAACTATCTGTGGGTCGTCGTGCGTCAAGATATTCGGTATCGCCGTCAGGTTCTGCCGACCCAGCGGTCATGCCGAGTTCATACCGCCCTGACGCGGTTGGGGACGTCGTCAATGACGCTGGCCGGATCCATCGCGACTGAGGAAGGGTCGGCCCTCGACGCCGCCACTGTGCTGGTTTGTGTCGATCCGAAGACGGGCGCTTCGGTGCCCATCGACGACCAGACGAGGCAGGCCTTATCGGCCTACCGCGTCACGGTGTGATCGACGTTCAGACTCGCAACCAGACAGCCTGATCGCGTCCGACTGACACCGTCTTACCTTGGGTGTCCAACGGAATCGACGATGCGATAACCGCGTCAGCGTCCACGGTCACCTTTTCGGCGCCGAAGTTGACGATGCACTGGAAACCGGGCTCGCGGGAAAAGTCGAGGACCTCGTCGCTGGACTCGTTCCAAGTCATCGTCCCGGCGCCCAGTGCTGGGTTGGCATGGCGCTCGGCCAGTAGGGTGGGGTAGAGGGTAAAGAAGGATGACGAATCGTTCTGCTCAGATTCGACGGTCCACTCGGCCCAATTACTCGGCATGGGGAGCCAGGTGTTCGCGTTTGTCGACCACCCATAGGGTGCGTTGGAACCGCTCCACGGCATGGGAACGCGACATCCGTCACGACCGCGATCTGTGTGTCCAGAACGTTTCCAGGTGGGGTCTTGGAGGGTTTCTTCGGGAAGATCTTCGACCTCTGGGAGGCCAAGTTCTTCGCCTTGGTAAATGTAGGCACCGCCCGGTAGAGCCAGCTCCAGCATGGCGGCGGCGCGAGCCCGACACCGTCCCAGAGCCACATCGGTAGGGGTGCCATGAAACTGGGCGTGCGGAGCCGACGGATCCGAGAAGTCCAGCCCGGAGATCTCCTTGCCGTAGCGGGAGACCGGGCGGACATTGTCGTGGTTACCAAGTACCCAGGTGGCACTAGCGCCCACCGACTCGTGAGCTGCTAGCGATTCGGTGATCGTGGTGCGAAGCGAGTTGGCCTTCTACGCCGAGATGAGGAAC
>JADFNQ010000172.1 GCA_022563285.1 Chloroflexota bacterium
CTGCGGGCGCCAGAGGGAAGCTCGCGGCCCCGGCCCGCGCCGGCGCGCTCCGGATGGCCCTGCCGGATGGCCACCAGCAGCGGCACGTGGTGGAGGCGCTCAGGGATGCGCGGCTCCTCCCTCTCAGCGGCTACGACGAATCGCAGTGTGTCCGTCGGCCGGAGAGCCCGATCCAGGGTCTGGAGGTGAAGGTGATCCGCCCGCAAGACATGCCTCAGCTCGTCGCCACCGGCGAGATGGACCTGGCGGTGACCGGTCGCGATTGCCTCGCCGAGCACCTGAGCCGGTTCCCCTCCAGCCCCGTAGAGGAGGTTGCGAACCTGGAGCGGGGGCAGTACGACCTCGCCGCCGTCGTGAGCGAGGAGGTACCGGCGTCCGATCTAAACGGCGTCCTGGAGCACTGGCGGGGGCTGGGGAGAGAGGTCATCCGTGTCGCCTCCGAGTTTCCCGGCATCGCCGACGCCTACGCGCGCAGCCGGCATCTGGGGCGGTACCAGATCATACCTATCGCCGGCGCCTCCGAGGGTTTCGTGCCGGAGGACGCCGATCTGCTCATAGAGGGCACGGAGACGGGCCGGACGCTGGCCGAGAACAAGCTCAAGCCCGTAGACCTCCTCTTCCGCTCTACCACCTGCCTCATCGCCGGCAAGGGGCGGGAGCTGGCAGGTCGCCGGCGACGGGTGTTCGACCGGGTCGTGTCCGACCTGCGGCGGCCCCGCCACCGGCGGGCGTAGACGGTCTGATACAATTGCCGCGAGGTTACAGGTGAAATGCCGCCGCTGTGTCTGCACACCGTCATCGCCAAGGAGGTGGCGGACCGCCTCCGCCACCGCGCCCTGGATGAGGAGCGTGGGAGCCTCTACCTGGGCTCCACCGCCCCCGATATTCGCGTAATCACCCGCTGGGAGCGGGGCCGGACCCACTTCTTCGACCTCTCCAACTTCGACGAGCAGAGCGGCGTCGAGGGGCTGTTCAGCGCTCACCCGCGGCTGCGCGAGCCCGGCGGGCTGGGTGCGGGGACGGTCGCCTTCGTGGCTGGCTACGTCACGCACTTGGTGATGGACGAGCTCTGGATCAACACCATCTACCGCCCCTTCTTCGGCGTGCGGTCTCCCCTGGGCGGGAACCTGCGCGCCAATATCATGGACCGCGCGATCCAGTTCTCTCTCGACCGCCAGAAACGCATCGACCGGGAGCTGATGGCGCACGTACTGGGCGAGGTCGCCCGCGCCGACCTGGCGCTGGAGATCGACTTCATCGATGGCGAGACGCTCCACCGCTGGCGTGACGTCATCCTGGACGTCGTGGACCATCCTCCGGACTGGCAGCGGTTTCGCGACATCGCCGACAGGCACCTGCGGGAGGCCGGGATCGAGACCCCGGAGCAGTTCGAGGAGTTCCTCCGTTCGCTCCCCGATCTGGTGGACGAGACGCTGCGCTATCTGACAGAGAAGCGGCTTTGGGAGTTCATGGATAGCTCCCTGGGACAGAGCGTGACCGTGGTGAAGGAGTACCTGCAGTGCGCATAGCCCGCGGAGTGGACGATGCGCGGAGAACCGTGCTCCGCCGCGCACCTCTGGAGGAGGCGGAGCTGCCCTCCGCCGCACGCGAGGTCATACGCCGCACCTTCGGGGCGGAGCTTGGCGTGACGGAGGTGGTCGACCGCATCCTGCACGAGGTGCGGGAGCAGGGCGACGCGGCCGTCAACCGATACAACCAGGAGATCGACGGTGTGGCCGCCGACCCCGCGCGCTCCCTCGAGGTCACCGCCAGGGAGATCGAGGCCGCATACGAGCAGCTGGACGCCGACCTCGTCGGCGCGCTCCGTGAGGCCGCCGAGCGGATACGGCGCTTCCACAAGCGGCAGCTGGAGCACACCTTGAGTGGCTTCCGCAAGGACGGCGTAGGCCAGCAGGTGCGCCCGCTCACCAGGGTCGGCATGTACGTGCCCGGCACGACAGCGGTCTATCCCTCCACCGTGCTGATGATCGCTATACCGGCCAAGACGGCCGGCGTCGGGGAGCTGGTGATGGCTACGCCGTCCCTGCCGGACGGCGGCGTGTCGCCGCTCAAGCTGGCCGCGGCGCACATAGCCGGGGTGGACCGGGTGTTCCGGGCGGGCGGCGTTCAGGGTATCGCTGCCCTCGCCTACGGTACGGAGTCCATCCCCAGGGTGGACAAGATCTGCGGCCCCGGCAACGTGTTCGTCACCGAGGCCAAGAAGAAGCTCTACGGGACGGTCGGCCTGGACGGAGTCTTCGGGCCCTCGGAGACGCTGGTGATCGCCGACGGCGCTGCCGACCCCGAGATGGTAGCGGCCGACCTCCTGGCGGGGGCGGAGCACGATGAGCTGGCGACGGCGATCCTTATATCCATCTCTGAGGAGCTGGCGACCAGGGCGCGGGACGAGCTCCAATCTCAGATGGGTGGGCTGGAGCGCGGGGACGTAGCTCGTGCCTCGCTGGAGGCGCGCGGCGGCGTCGCGGTCGTCGATACGCTTGACCAGGCGCTGGAGCTGGCCAACGAGTTCGCGCCGGAGCACCTCTGCCTGCACGTCGACCAGCCGGAGCGGCTGCTGGACAGGGTGCGCAACGCGGGGGCGGTGTTCGTCGGCGCCGCCTCGGCGGAGTCCATCGGCGACTTCACGGCGGGGCCCAGCCACGTGATGCCCACCGGCGGCAGCGCCCGCTTCGCCTCGCCCCTGGGCGTGCAGGACTTCCTCAAGGTGACCAGCGTCATCGCCCTGGACGAGAAGGCGCTGGCGAAGCTGGGCCCGGCTGCGGTCGTCATGGCGCGGGCGGAGGGGTTCGGCGGCCACGCCCGGGCCGTTCAGCGGCGGCTGGAAAGGCGGCGCTAGCGTGGGCGCGTCTCTAGATGAGGGTCCGCTGCGGCGGGCCCGGCAAGACCTAGTATCGATGCCCGCCTACGAGCCGGTGGAGCCGCTGGACGTCCTGGCCAAGCGCTTGGGTATCCCCGAGGACCGCATCGTCAAGCTGGACGGGAACGAGAACCCGTACGGCTCCTCGCCCAGGGTAGCGGAGGCGCTGGCCCGCTTCCCCCACTACCACATCTACCCCGATCCGGAGCAGCGACAGGTACGGGAGGCGATCGCCGAGTACGTGGGGGCGGACCCGGAGCAGATCGTCGTCGGCAACGGCTCCGACGAGCTGCTGGACCTGACGGGGCGTCTCTTCCTCTCGCCCGGGGATAGCGTGGTGAACGCACCGCCCACGTTCGGCATCTACGACTTCGTCGCCCGAACGTACGGCGCCCGCGTCGTAGTGGCCCCCCGCCGTGAGGACTTCTCGCTGGACGTGGAGGCGGCGGAGGAGGCGCTGGTGGCCGGCGCTAAGCTGATGTTCCTCGCCTCTCCCAACAACCCGACGGGGAACGCGCTCTCCTCCGAGGAGCTGGAGCGGCTGCTGGCGTACGATACGGTGGTTGTGGTGGACGAGGCGTACGTGGAGTTCGCCGGTGGGAGCTTCGTGCCCCTGGTCGCGGGGCGCGATAACCTAATCGTGATGCGTACGTTCAGTAAGTGGGCGGCGGTGGCCGGGCT
>JADFNQ010000173.1 GCA_022563285.1 Chloroflexota bacterium
GTAGGTGAGAGCGCGCCCCTCGTAGACGTAGAGCGAGTCCAGCGCCGACCACGGCTGGCCGACCGCCTGGCGGACCTCCTCGTCGCTGCCCGTCTGCCTCCAGCCGACGGCCTCCATGAAGGAGCGCATCTCCGGCTGCAGCAGGACCAGCGCGTACTCGTCCGGGCCTACGTTGCGGAACTGGTAGGCGTGAAGTATCTCATGCCCGACCGAGGCGCTGGTGGCGCCCACGCTGAGCACCACCTGGTTGCTGGCGTGGTAACCGGCGGGGCCCTGGTCCGAGTTGGTGTAGTAGGTCATCGGGTGGCCGCCGTAGGGCTGCCAGCCATCCAGGGTGCGGCCCTCATTGTTGGAGACGAACGTCAGCGGGCCACCGGCATGAGCGACGACGGCGGAGATCACCGTGTCTGGAAGCCGGTCGATGGCGCTGATGACCGCCTGAACGTTGGCCGTCTGCGCCGCGTCCTCGGCGCCCCAGTCCTGGCCATCCACAACGATGCGCACGCCGTAGGCCTCGTTCGCCTCCGCAGCCAGGCGAAGGGCGTCGGAAGTAGCGGTCGGGGCGGGAGCGGAGGGCACTGGCGTCGGCCCCGCCGACCAGGAGCTGGCGGCGGTCGTCGGGTCCTGGACCGTGGACGAGCTCGCCTCCGGGACGGCCACGCCTGCCGTGATCTGGATCTCCGGCGAAGGCTCGGCGGTCAACTCATCCGGCTGGGGCGTCGCCATAGCGTACTCGGACCGCGGCGTCGGCTCCGGCGTCACCGTAGGCGATACGGCAGTGGGCTCAGCGGAAGGGGGCGACTCTTGCGGAAGGGGCGCCGGGTCCCCGGGGTCGCCGCCGGAGGAGGAGCGGGCGGCGATGGCGCCCACCACGGCCAGGGACAGGGCGAACAGGACGACGGCCCCTATGCCGATAAGGAGCCCGCGCGCGGGAGAGCGCTTTCGTCCACCGAGCCCATCGTTGAGGCCGAAGCCGTTCTTCTCTTGGCGCCAGATGGGGTGCCCGCCCCCGGCCATACAGTTATCCTCCCTTTTGGGCTCGCCCCGGGCTCCGGCGCTTTCGCATCCGCTGATCTCGGTTCCGCTGCCGCCGCTGGCGGTGCGTGAAGCGAAGGACTTCGGGAGAGCCGTATCTCTTCAGGTGAGCGGATGGAGGTCATAACCTCCGATTCCAACGTAAGCCAACCGAACCTAAACGTCAGTTAACGAACGGTTAAGACTCGAAGCTATTCAACAAGCTGTACCGCCGAATTGTTACCCCGTTCTCCCCAGCCGTCCGTTCCCGATATAATTCGGGGAGTAGATGAAAGAAGTAGCCGTCGTCCTCACCCTTGGCCTGCCCGAGGCGCTCGCCTCCACCATCCGCGATGTGAGCCCGCGTCTGCGCGTGGTGCAGCTGTCGTGGGCGCAGCGCCGGGTATACCGTGGCGGGCGGCCCGTCTGGTACGCCTACGCCGAGAAGCGCGGCCCCGAGGAGGAGACGGAGGAAGAGGCGAAGGCGAACCTGGCCAACACCCTCGCCGAGGTGAAGGTGCTATTCACCTCGCCCGTGATCCCTGCCGACATCACCGAACGCGCGCCCAAGCTCCGCTGGGTACAGCTCACCTCCGCCGGCGTGGACCGGCTGCTGGACGGCAGGTTGGCCCAGAGCGGCATCACCATCACCACCGCCAGCGGCATCCACTCCGTCCCCATTGGCGAGTATGTGATGGCGGTGATGCTTGCGTTCGCCAAGGGGCTGCCGGGAGCGATGCGCGCCCAGGGGGAGCGCACCTGGAGGCCCTACCTGGCGGATGAGCTACACGGCAAGACCGTGGGCATCATAGGGCTGGGCGCCATCGGCGGCTACGTCGCCAAGCTAGCCAAGGCCAACGGTATGCGGGTGATGGCCGTCCGCCGTTCCGCCGAGCGGCGGTCAACGGGCGACGAAACGGGATTCAGCGACGTGGACGAGCTCCTCCCACCGTCCGACCTTCCCTACCTGCTGTCCGAGGCGGACTACGTAGTTATCGCCGTGCCCCTGACAAGCGAGTCACGTGGGCTGATAGGTGAGCGAGAGCTGCGCACGATGAAGCCGACAGCGCGCATCATCAACATCGCCCGCGGCGCCATCATAGAGGAAGCATCTCTGGTGCGGGCGCTGAAGGATGGTTGGATCGCGGGGGCGGCTCTGGATGTGTTCGAGAAGGAGCCGCTGCCGCCGGAGAGCGAGTTGTGGGGTATGGAGACCGTCATCCTGACGCCCCACATCAGCGGAGGCACGCCGGTGTACATGGAGCGGGCGGTGGCGCTGTTCTGCGACAACCTCCGCCGCTATCTGGAGGGGGAGCCGCTGCGCAACGCCGTGGAGGTGGGGAGAGGTTACTAGGGCGGCGCGGTCCAGCTACTGGGCCGCCGCGACCAGCTTCGGCTCCACCCGCCGCTTCTGCGGGTGCAGGGCCGCGTTCAGCACCTCATCCACGTGATCCACCAGCACGAAATCCAGCTCCTGCCGCACCTCCTCAGATATCTCCGCCAGGTCTTTCTCGTTCTCGTCCGGCAGGATGATCCGCTTGATCCCGGCCCGGTGAGCGGCCAGCACCTTATCGCGCACGGCGCCCACGGGCAGGACCTTGCCTCGCAGGGTGATCTCCCCGGTCATCGCCACGTCCTTGCGCGCCGGCCGCTTGGTGATAGCGGACACGAGGGCCGTCGCCATTGTCACTCCGGCCGAGGGCCCGTCTTTGGGTATCGCCCCGGCGGGTACGTGGATGTGAATATCGTGCTTGTCGAAGAAGGAGGGCTGGATGCCCAGGGCGAGGGCGCGGGAGCGGGCGTAGGTCAAGGCCGCCTGGGCTGACTCCTGCATCACCTCGCCCAGCTTGCCGGTAAGGATGAGCCTCCCCTTGCCGGGCACCGTTGCGACTTCCACGAACAGGACATCGCCGCCGGCCATGGTGGCGGCCAGGCCAGTCGCCACTCCCACCTCGTCCTTCTCCTCCGCCAGTTCCCAGCGGAATCGCAGCGGCCCCAGGAAATCCGGAAGGTTGTCCTCCCTCACGGTAACCGGCTCGGTCTGGCCCCCCACCACACGCCGCGCGACGCTGCGGCAGATCGCCCCCAGCTCCCGCTCCAGGTTGCGGACTCCGGCCTCGTGCGTGTAGGAGCGCGTGATCTCCAGGATGGCCTCGTCGGTGACGGTGAGCATCTTATCGGGGATCCCGTTCTCCGTGAGCTGACGGGGAAACAGGTACCGCTTGGCGATCTCCAGCTTCTCGTGCTCCGTGTAGCCGGCCAGCTCGATCACCTCCATGCGGTCGCGCAGGGGCGACGGGATGGGGTCCTGAAGGTTGGCGGTGGTGATGAAGAACACCTTGGACAGATCGAACGCCACGTCGAGGTAGTGATCGCTGAAGGTGTGGTTCTGGGCCGGGTCCAGCACCTCCAGCAGCGCCGAGGCCGGGTCGCCGCGGAAGTCCACCCCCATCTTGTCGACCTCGTCAAGCATGAACAGGGGATTGTTGGAGCCGCAGCGGCGGAGCTCCTGGATGATGCGCCCGG
>JADFNQ010000174.1 GCA_022563285.1 Chloroflexota bacterium
CGGCCGCCGCCATCTCGCAGGCGAGGGCGCTGCGCTGCCCGACGCCGCAGACGAAGACGATGTCCTTGTCCCGCGGCAGCTCCTCCTTGCGGGCGAACACGGTGGCGACGGGGATCAGTTTGGCGTCGGGCACGTGGCCGGCGTTGTACTCGTGGGGCTCCCGCACATCGATAACGGCGACGTTGTCGCTGGCCATCATCTCCTTCCCCTCGTCCACGGTGACACGGGTGAAGGGCTCCTGCGGATCCTTAGTGGGCATCCGACCCGACCTCCTCGCTCCTGGTATTGTCGCGATTTGCACACGGATTACTTCGCAATCGCGTCCGAGTATAATCTTAGCATCCGGCGGCGCTCATTGACAGGCCCGGCGCCGCGGTTATCATTCGCGCGGGGAGGATCGCCATGGCCGAGGAAGCCCAGATCAAAGAGCTCAAGGAGAAGATGGCGCAGGAGCGCGGCAAGCTGCTGTCCGCCCTAGAGCGGCTCAGCGATGAGGAGGCGAGCACGCCCCTGAAGCCGGAGGAGTGGACCGCCAAGCAGCAGATGTCCCACCTGTGCGAGATGGACGCCGCCTACCGCGCCTGGGTGGAGAAGGCGCTGGAGGAGGACGGTGTCAACCTGGACGGGGTACGCGGCGAACCCGTGGCCATCCCTCTGGAGCGCGCCCACCTTCACCCCGGCTCGGAGCACGTCGCGGAGATGCGCCGGCAGCGGGAGAAGACGCTGGTGCTGATGGAGCGTATGCGCCCCCGGGACTACGATCGCACGGCGACCAGCTCGGCGTTCGGTACCCTGACTGTCATGCAATGGCTGCGGTCCTACTACCGGCACGACCGCATGCACTACGCGCAGCTCCGCGGCGAGGAGCCCACCTACAAGCCGCGGTACCGGAGCGGTAAGGAGCCGGACCAGCGCCGACCGGCCGCGGCCGGCTAGAGGTTTGGGCAAGCCCACCGTATTCGTTACGCGCCGCCTGCCGGGCGGCGCCATCGATCTGCTGCACCAGCACACCGACCTGCGCCTGTGGGAGGAGGAGCTGCCGCCGCCGCGAGAGGCGCTCCTGCGGCAGGCCGCCGCCTGCCACGGGCTGCTTACGCTGCTGACCGACCGCTTGGACGCAGAGCTGCTAGCCAGCGCTCCCAACCTCGTGGTGGTGAGCAACATGGCCACCGGCTTCGACAACATCGACCTCGCCGCCGCGAGTGAACGGAGCGTGCTGGTAACGCGCACGCCAGGCATCCTCAGCGAGACGGTGGCCGACTTCACCTTCGCCCTGCTGCTGGCGGCGGCGCGCCGCATCCCGGAAGCCGACCGCTACGTACGGGCGGGCCGCTGGAAGACGTGGGGGCCGTCCGTCCTGCTGGGCCGGGACGTGTACGGGGCTACGCTGGGGATCGTCGGCATGGGCGGAGTGGGAACGGAGGTAGCTAAACGGGCGCACGGCTTCGGCATGCGCATCGTGTACCACAGCCGCAGCCGCAGGCCAGCGCTGGAGCGCCGGTACGGGATGACCTACCTGCCCCTGAACGAGCTACTGCGACAGTCGGACTTCGTGACACTGCACGTCCCGCTCTCCGCGGAGACCCGTCGCCTGATCGGCAGGCGGGAGCTGCGGCTGATGAAGGAGACGGCCATTCTGGTCAACACCGGTCGCGGGCCCCTGGTCGACCGGGCGGCGCTGTACGAGGCGCTGAAGTCCGGGCAGATCGCCAGCGCCGCCCTGGACGTCACGGATCCCGAGCCGCTCTCTCCGGACGATCCGCTCCTGTCCCTCGAAAACCTCGTGATCGCGCCCCATATCGCCAGCGCCAGCCTGGCCACGCGCGCTCACATGGCGATGCTCGCCGCGGAGAACCTGCTGGCGGCGCTTGGGGGACGGATACCGAAGCACGCCGCAAACCGGGAGATCGCCCAAGCCTGGAGGACAGCGCGAAGGCGGCGCCTGACATCGCTAGCTTGACACCCCGAATAGCGGATGTTATCGTCGCGCTGTTCCAACGGCCGAAAGCGGGCCTATTCGCCTGAGCGGGGGCCTCTTTCATTGTCTGCGACCGAGTATGCCCCAACGATTGCGAGACACCGGTAACCTCTGGCTGGCGAAGGCGCTGTGGGACCTGGGCGCCGTGCAGTTCGGCGACTTCACCGTGGGCCGCACGACGCTGCACTCGCCGGTGTACGTGAATCTGCGCCTCCTCATCAGCGACCCCCGCGCGCTGCAAAGAGCCGGACGCGTCATCCACCAGGACGTGCAAACGCTGCAACGGATGCTGAACCCCCGGGTGCAACCGTTCCAGCGGGTAAGTGGCATCCTCTTTGGGGGGCTACATTTAGCTATGGCTCACTCGCTGGCCAGCAAGGTTCCCCTCATCTACATCCACCCGGCCAAGGAGCGCAACGGCGCCCGCGCCTTCGTGGAGGGGAAGTACGAGCGCGGCGAGACCGTCCTTCTGGTGGACGATCTAATCACCAGCGGCGGTAACGTCATCGAGACGGCAGCGTTCCTCAAAAGCGAGGCGAGCCTCACGGTGAAAGACGTGGTGGTGCTTCTGGACCGTCAGGAGGGCGCCCGCGAACGCCTCCAAAAGCACGGCTACAACCTGATCTCCATCCTGGGCCTGGAGACGATGCTCAACTATCTGATGGCGAGCCGCCGCATCGACGAGAGCTGGTTCCGGAAGAGCATCGACTACATCCACAGCCGCCGCGCTGAGCGAACCGGCTGACCCGGAAAGGGCGCGCTAGGCGTAACACTTTTTGACCGCCTGCATCTACGGTGCTAGACTGGCTTGTCGACGGCGGCACGAATTTGCGATCCCTTTTCTGGACAACAATCCCCACGATAGCGGCCCTCATGCTGTTGGCGTGCGGCGGCAGCAGCTCCCAGCTGCAGGCGTCTTGCGCCGCCATTCAAGACATCGACAGCTACCGCTACTCGATCTCGCTCAGCCTGCAATCGGAAGCCTTTCAGCAACCGGATGAGGCAACCCCCAGCCCCCTGGGTGAGTTCGCTGAGGCCCTCACAGGCCTGCTCAGTGACATGCAGTTGGAGGGCTCTTTCGTAGCGCCGGACAGCAGTCAGGCGCTCCTCCGCTTCCAAAACGAGGAGTTGGAGCTCCGCAGTATCGGTGACCAAAGCTGGATACGGATCGGCGACATCTGGCAGGAACAAGAGCCCGCGCCGGACGAAGACGCACTCCTCACCCCCGCCTCAGTCTGTATGGACCTGGTGGAGGATCTGGCGCCCTCGCTCGCCGCCGTGTCCGGGGAGGAAGACGTGGTGAACGGGATCGAGACGATTCACTACCGTCTGGATAAGGCGGACCTAAACGGGTTCCCGGCGCTGCTGGGACGCAGCGGCGAAGAGGGGCTACCCAGCGAGTTCGGTGTGGACGTCTGGTTGGAGCGCAACGATGGTTGGCCGGTGCGCCTGGAGATATTGGCATCCGACATGGATGAGGAAGGCAACCCGATCAGCCTGGAGCTGTTCATGGAGTTCAGCGATATCGACGATCCCACCA
>JADFNQ010000175.1 GCA_022563285.1 Chloroflexota bacterium
TATCTATAACCACTTCCGTCTAGCCAGGAGGTCGCCTTGGAGTTCGGAGTCCACCTGCCCCACGTCGGGCCGTTCGCCACGCCCGAAGCCATCACCGGGGTCGCCCGCAAGGCCGAAGAGCTCGGCTATCACTCCATCTGGGTGAGCGACCACATAATCACGCCCCGCCACCTCGACTCCGCCTACCCCGGCGGCCGCTACCCCGTCCAGCCGGAGTGGCCCTTTCTGGAGCCGGTCTCCACGCTGCTCTACGCCGCCGCCGTCACTCAGCGCATCCGCCTGGGCACCTCCGTCCTGGTGATCACTCAGCGTCAGCCGGTGGTGCTGGCCAAGCAGCTCGCCACGCTCGACGTGCTGTCGCAGGGGCGGCTCATCTTCGGCGCCGGCGCGGGCTGGATGAAGGAGGAGTTCGAGGCGCTGAACGTCCCCATCGCCGGCCACGGCCCCCGCATGGCGGAGTACCTGGAGGTGATCCGCCGCTGTTGGACGGAGGACGACCCCAGCTTCGAAGGCCGCTACTACAAGCTGGGCGACGTCGGCTTCTACCCGAAGCCCGTCCAGAAGCCGCACCCGCCGATATGGGTCGGCGGCTGGGCGGACGGCGCCCTCCGCCGGGTCGCCCGCTACGGCGACGCCTGGCATGCCATGGGGCCGCCGGAAGCACTGGCCGAGAGCTACGCCAGGATCAAGCGGTACGCCGAGGAGTACGGCCGCGACCCCGACAGCATCGCCCTCACCATCCGCGGCGACGGCATCGGCCGGGGAGAGCCCGCCCAGACCATCGAGCAGCTACGGGCGTACAAGGAGATCGGCGCGTCGTTCGTGATGCTCACCTTCATCGGGCCCAACGCGGACGCCATCGGCGAGCTTATGGCGGGCTTCATGCGTGACGTGGCGGGAAAGGTGTAGGATACCCTCATTAATCTGCCAGCAATTGACTAGTCAGTCTCGCCTGTCCCCAAAAGTGCTTCACGTTCCCGCTTCTCCCACTCGTCTACCGCCTGAAGGTGAGGCTGCAACTCGTCTTCGGAGAGAGTCCTAGCTCCGTTGGGTCCGACGAGCCAAAAGGCGACCGGCTCACTGATGCCCCACATTTCTACATTCACGCAGGTGCGGATTATCCGGATGAGAGCCATGAGCGCCTTGGCTTCTTCTAGTTCGCTCATACGCGTGCCGCCCAAAGTGCGGTAGATAGCGTACGCGGTTGCACTTGCACTCCCAATGGCGTGAAAAGAGTCGTGAAAGGAGTTGTCGCCATTGATTTCAAACTCAAGGATTTGGGGAGCATCCTCAGCCCACATTGCAGCCAACGCCCAAAGAGCGATGCGAGGCACATCCTCTCGCGGAGGATGGCTGGCGTTCTCGATCGCCTCATAGACAGGGCTGAGGCAACGTTCCAGGGCCGCTCGGACAAGCTCGCGCTTTCTGAATTGGTTGGCGTGAAGCGGTCTTGCATCTAGAGCGGCTCTCGCTTGTTGTGCCCTGCCCAGCGATCCGCTGAAGCCCATAACGCATGGCTGTCCTGCCGGTAGCCGGTCCAGTTTCTCTAGTGGCCATCGTACGCGGGCTATCAGATCGCTGACCTGCGAGTCCGCTCCAATTACGACGCCGCCTTGAAATTTCAAGGCGGCAATGATAGTAGTCGATTGGCTCACGACGGGTCACTTCTCGAATAAGCTTCTCTCCGCTGATTCCGGATAGTCCGCGTAGACATCCCGAAGGAGTCTACCAAAACTTCGGCTGGTCACGTACTCCCGAATGTCATCCATACGCTTGACCAGATCTGAATCAGCTTTCTCTCTTAGCTCTTTAGCCGCCCGCGCACCTTCGCCTGTGACGCGGTACACGTTCCAGCCACGACCAGAGGCCTCGAACTCCACCAATCCCTCTTCCCGAAGTTCGCCTAGGTCGCCATAGATGGCGAAGCTACATGGGCCCCAATTGTAGGGTACGAACTCATAGCGCTCGGCCTCGGGAGCGCCTGATTCCTCTGCGAACTTGAAAAGCGTCTTCTGAACTTGAATCGGCTCCAGTCGGTCCCCAAGCGCGATCAGAAGCCAGTCTCTCTTCCTCATGGCGCCCTCCTCTCGTGGGAAGCCCATCGGTTCCCAATGTTAGCATGATATTGTCGTGCGGAACAAACACTTCCGCATATGTCAAGACGTTAATGACACTATTTTCGTTTTATCGACTGATCCCCCTGTCACCCCCCAGTCCGTGCCCCGAAGTAGAAGCCGATAACGTTCCCCAGGGCGGCGATCCAGCCCCCCACCACTATCTTCGTCAGGTCCGCCGACGAGTCCTGCACCAGCAGGAAGCCGGCGATAGCCCCCGCCGCCAGCACCACCCCCAGCGACATCAACGAGCGCACGCTCCCTCTCGGCAGCCCCAGCGGCCTGTCCTGAGCCTGGTCGAAGGGCTCCCCAGCTTGCCCCTCCGCGTTCATCGCTCCCCTCCTTCGCTCCGCTCACCCTGAGCCTGTCGAAGGGCCTGCGCCTCCTCCCGCCAGCGCTCCCACTCCCCGTCCGGGTCCGCCACGTCCAGCAGCCCCGCCGCTGTCCGCCGAGAGTGGATGCCCGCCGCCACCAACCGCGTCTCGTTCTCCACCAAGCGGGAGCGGTCCTGGGGCAGCACCGGCCCCCAGACGATCCGGCTGCGATACGGCGCGAACCGCTGCCCCGTCTGCTGCTCCAGGATGCGCAGGATCATCTCGTTGCGACGCCGCAGCGCCGCCGATCGGATCAACCGCTTCCGCTGCACCTTCTTCAGCAGCGGGTCCAGCTCCATCTGGAGCGCCACCCCGGATAGCCCCTGCCGGTTCTCCCCGAAGGCGCTGCGGGGCACCTCCGCCAGATCGTGCAGGGTGCGCATGATCAGGTTCACGTACTCCACGTGCAGCCCCACACCGCCGCCCTGCAGCAGGTCCAGCAAGTAGGCGCGGGCCTTCTCCGGCACCTCCCAAACCGCCCCCGGCTGCACCGCGATGTCCTGCGCATCCGTTACGTTCTCCAGCACCGCTATCGGGTTGCCGGACAGCTCCAGGATCATGGACAGCTGGGAGACGGCACGGTTCAGCTCGCGCAGGGGTTCCTTCACAGCCTTCAGGTCGGAGACGCCCCAGAACTGCTTGGGCTCCCGCAGGTTGGGGTAGATGACGAAGGGGATGAACCCGTAGGGGTTCGGCTGCTCCTGGAAGAGCGCGCCGTCCAGCCAGAGCTGGAACTCCGCCTCCGTCCACACCTCGACGACGGTGTGCTCCGCGCTGCCCCGTTTGCCTCTGGGCAGGGTCGCATCGCTCAGCGGGGCCAGGAACGCCTCCGCCTCCTCCCGCGACAGCGTGTAGCGAGAGGCCACCCGCCAGACCCGGCCGGGGTCGTCCGCCAGCCACCAGGCGTACAGACCCTGCACATCCGGCGCCGACACTCGCACCCGCTCCTCTCGCGGGCCCCAGGTGACCTTGTAGGCGGCGTCCCCCAGCACGGAGCAGTCGATCTCGTTAT
>JADFNQ010000176.1 GCA_022563285.1 Chloroflexota bacterium
TGGCGGCGGCGAACGTACTGCGGGAGTTCATGTTCCAGCGGGTGTATCTGTGGGAGGGGCGGCGGGAGGAGGCGGAGCAGGCGAAACAGGTTGTTCGCTTCCTGTTCCGGCATTACCTCTCGCGGCCGGAGGAGATCGACAGCGACTTCGTCATCGCATCGGACCCGCCGTGGCGCCGAGTGACGGACTACGTCGCCGGGATGACGGATGGGTTCGCCCTGACCACAGCGGAGCGGCTGGGGCATCGGGTATAGGCACGATCCGCCACTATTTGGGCACGCATTTCCTAACATCGATGCGTAACTTTTTCAGGTTTAGGCTGTTCTATAATACGGACGTCAACGAGTGTGGTAGAATGTATCTTCCGATCCGGCGGGCTTCGGATGCTGCGCCGTGCCAGCGTACTGACCAGTCGGTATCTCCCACGGAGGTAAGGCAGACGCCAGGACTATGAACGAAGTTGAAGAGATCAAGGCGCGACTTGACATAGTCGAGGTCGTAGGCCAGTACGTCCAGCTAAAGCGAATGGGGCGGAGCTTTAAGGCGAACTGTCCTTTCCATAGCGAAAAGACGCCTTCCTTCATCGTCTCCCCTGAGCGGCAGAGCTGGCACTGCTTCGGCGCCTGCGGCACCGGCGGCGACGTCTTCTCGTTCGTCATGCGCAGAGAAGGGGTCGAGTTCCCCGAGGCGCTGCGCCTGCTCGCCACCCGTGCGGGTGTAGAGCTACCGGAGCGCGGGCGCCGACCGGAGGAGGAGCGCCAGCGGGAGCGCGTGCATTCCGCCAACGAGACCGCCGCCCGCTGGTATCACGAGCTGCTGGTCAAGAATGACATGGGCGAGAAGGCGTGGGGGTACGTGCAGGGGCGCGGGATTGACGCGCCCACCGCCGAAGCGTTCCTGATTGGCTACAGCCCACCGTCCTGGGAAGCGACCCGGGAACACCTGCGCGAACGCGGCTACTCCGACGCCGAGCTGCTGGCTGCCAGCCTCCTCGTCGAGGGCGAGAAGGGGCTGCACGACCGGTTCCGGGGACGGCTGATGTTCCCGATCCGCGACGTGCGGGGCCGCTTCGCCGGGTTTGGGGCGCGGGCTCTGGACGAAAGCACGACCCCGGAAGGGGGCCCGCCTGGGCCGAAGTACCTGAACACGGCGCAGACGGCGGTATTTGACAAGGGTAGTATGCTATACGCCTTGGATCGGGCGCAGGACGGCATCCGCCGGGAAGGCCAGGCCGTAATAGTAGAGGGCTACATGGACGTGATCGCCGCTCACCAGCGGGGGTTCGACAACGTAGTAGCGACGATGGGGACATCGCTGACGGAGCGGCAGGTCCGCCTACTCAAGCGCCAGACTCGCAGCATTGTACTGGCGCTGGACGCCGACGCCGCCGGCAGCGAGGCGGCGCTGCGCGGCCACGAAGTGGTAGAAGAGGCGCTCAGGCAAAGCGAGGATCGGGAGACGGTGGCGGTGGTGACCTGGCGGGGGCTGGTTCGCTACCAGGACGCGGTCTCGGTGGACGTGCGGGTAGCGGTGCTGCCCGACGGCCGCGACCCGGACGACGTGATCCGGTCCGACCCTGACGTCTGGCGGGAGCTGATCGCCTCGGCGCCGCCGGTGCTAGACTACCGCTTCCGGGCGGCGGAAACCAGGCACGACCTGACGACGCCGCGGGGGAGATCGGAGGCCGTGCAGGAGCTGCTGCCGCTGCTGGAGCCGATCACCGATCCCGTCATGCGGGCCCACTACCTTCAGTGGCTGTCGCGGCTATCGCTGGTGAGAGAAGAGGAGCTTTCGGGCATGGTGACCCGACGGCGCGGCGCCAGGCGAGCGCCCGAACCCGCTGCGGGGGCGCCGTCGTTAACAGATACTCGGGGTGACGCGCGACGGGAGGAGTACCTGCTGGCACTCCTGCTGCGCTTTCCCTACCTGCGACAGGCAGGCCTGGAGGTTCCGGATGATCTCCTCTGGGAGAGCGCCAACCGGGAGGTGCTCACCGCCTGGAAGCGGTCTCCGGAGTCTACGGTATCAGATATGGTTAAGGAGGCGCTTCCGGAGGAACTGAAGGCGCACTTTGAGCGTCTAGTACATTGGAGGCTTCCGGACTTCTCGGTCAAGCAGGCCGAGGCCGCACTGGCGGGCTGCCGCGAAGGCTTGGAGAAGCGGCAGCAGACGGCGCTGGGGCGGGCGAATGCGGCACTCCTGGCGGAGAAGGAGGAAGAGCTGGGCGCCTCTACCCTGGCGGAAGCCGCCGCCTCCGACACGGACCCGGACGACGACAGGATGAAGGAAGGAGTGGGCGTCTCCCGCGCAGGCCAGGAGATAGGACTGAGGATACATGGAAAGCAACAGGAGGAAGATGGCGGCGAAGCCGCCGAAACGATAGCTGATGGCTAAAGAGTTCACAGACAAGCAAGACCTGCTGGACCGCGAGCGGAAGAGGGACCGGCTTGCCGACGACCTCCTGGAAGATGCTGTGGATGACAGCGACAGCGAAGAGGAGACCGTAGAGGAGCTCGGCAGCAGGGCCGTGCCTACAACCAGTGAGGACGAAGGCGGCGAGGAGTCGACTCCCGCGCCCCGTATCGCCGCTCGCACGGCGTTAGAGCTGGAAGAGTGGGGCGAGCCGGCAGTCAAGAAGCTGGAGGAGGCGGCGGCGCGTGAGGTAGCCGGCGTCGAGCTGGAGGAGGGGATCGACGACCCGGTCCGCATGTACCTGCGCGAGATCGGCAAGGTGAGGCTCCTCACGGCCGCGGACGAGAAGGTACTGGCGCGCTCCATGGAGGAGGGGGACTATATCCAGCGCATCGAAAACGCCTACTTTGAGGAGACCGGCCGGCGAGCGCGTGCTGTTGACGTGCTGACAGCCCTCTTCGCTCACCTGCACGAGCTCTCCAAACCGCTCAACTACATAGTCAGAGAGCTGAAACTGAAGAAGCTCAGCCTGGCCGAGCTTATTAGCGACGAGCGGTTCCGCAAGCTCCTGGACGGCGAGTCCGATGAGGAGATGCGCGGGAAGCTGACGGCGCGGCTCAAGGGCGACGAACTGGCGGCGGTGCACCAGCTTGTGCAGATCTCCACCGTCACGCACATCCTGACGCCGGAGCTGGTGCAGCTGGCGGCGAGGGCGGCCAACGGAGAGAAGGATCTCCTGCCGCCTCCGGAGCGGTTGCCGGACCAGCTCCTCCTCGATGAGGAGCGGATCAGGTCGTATTTCCAGCGGCTCAAAGAGGAGGGGTTCCGCGCTGAGAAGCGGCTGACCGAGGCCAACCTGCGCCTCGTCGTCAGCGTCGCCAAGAAGTACATCGGCCGGGGGATGTCACTACTCGATCTGATTCAGGAGGGGAACATCGGCCTCATCCGCGCGGTCGAGAAGTTCGACTACCGGAAGGGCTACAAGTTCAGCACTTACGCCCCCTGGTGGAGCCGGCAGCCGATCACCCGCGC
>JADFNQ010000177.1 GCA_022563285.1 Chloroflexota bacterium
CGTGCGCCGCGCCAAGCTGTACTCCCTTCGTAAGCTCGTGGGCAAGAAGGCCCGCATCCGCGCCGGCTCCCGCGACCGTTTCGAGGAGCTGACGCGTCAGTTAGCCGAGGAAGCGCCTGAGGGGGTGGAGGAGGCGGCAGCTGAAGAGATCGGGGCAGCCGACGAGCTGGAGGTCGAAGGTGAAGACGAAGGCGAGGAGGCGGAGGAGGCTGAGGAGGCTGAGGAGGAAGTAGAGGCCGAGGAGGAGGAAGAGGAAGAGGCCGAGGAGGACGAGAAAGAAGCCCCCGCGGAGTAGCGCCGACCGGCGAGACCTGTTGCCGCCCCTGGTGGGCGGCATTTTCTTACGTGCCGCTGTGCCTTTCCACTTGTGACGGGAGCGGTGCTATAGTCGGCACGGAGGTGCCGATGGCCTACGCTGAGGTCGCCGTCAACGCTGCGGCTCCCATCCGCCAGACGTTCACCTACCGCGTTGGGGATGGCTTGTCGCTGCGAGTGGGGCATGCGGTCTACGTCCCCTTCGGGTCGCGTCGACTCCAGGGGATCGTCCTCGATGTGACTGAGACTCCCGCCTTCGCCGACGCCCGCGACATCGAGGCTGTGATCGACCCGGAGCCGATGCTCTCGCCGGAGAGGGCGGCGCTGGCGCGCTGGCTGAGCGACCACTACCTGGCGCCGCTGTTCGATTGTGTATCGCTCATGCTGCCGCCGGGGTTCAAGCGCCGGCCGCTGACCATGCTGCGGGCACTGGCATCGCTGGACGAGCTGTCGAGCCTCGGCCTGACGGACAAGCAGCGGGCGGCCATGGCGTACCTGGTGACGGAAGGGCGGTCCGAACTGGAGCAGATGCGCAGGGCGCTGCGGCTACGCAGCGTCAACACGCTCGTAAGCTCGCTGCTGACGAAGGGGCTGATAGAGCGCACCTACGAGCTGGCGCGGCCTCAGGTGCGGCCGAAAGTCGTGCCCTACCTGCGCCTGCTCGTCTCCGCCGATGAGGCCCGTGAGGTCGCGCGCGGGCTCCGTGCGGAGGACAAGCCTGCGGCGCTACGCCGGGCGATCGTCCTGGAGGCGCTCGCGGACGAAAGCCCGCTTCCCCTGGCTGAGCTGCGGCCACGGGGGCTGACGCCGGCAGTCCTGCGCGACCTCGCGGAGGCGGGTCTGGCGGCGCAGGAAGAGGTCACGCTGGTGCGCGACCCGCTGGCTGGGCGCAGCTACTCCAGGCGGGAGGCCCCCGCCCTCACCGCCGACCAGGAGCAGGCGTACCTCTGCATCGAGGAGGCGCTGGAGGGCGGCGGGCCCGCCCAGACGTTCCTCCTGCACGGCGTCACCGGCAGCGGCAAGACGGAGGTATACCTCCAGGCCCTGGACCGGACCGTCGCCCTGGGGAAGAGGGCGATCGTGCTGGTGCCGGAGATATCGCTGACGCCGCAGACTGTGCGCCGGTTTGGGGAGCGCTTCCCGGGACAGGTGGCGGTGATGCACAGCGGACTATCGCTGGGGGAGCACTTCGATATGTGGCACGAGGTGCGGGCCGGCCGCTACGCGGTGGTCATCGGGCCGCGGGGGGCGCTGTTCGCGCCCCAGCCTGACCTGGGTCTGGTGGTGATGGACGAAGAGCACGAATGGACGTACAAGCAGCAGGAGGGATCGCCGCGCTACCACGCCCGCCTGGCCGCTCAGGAGATCTGCCGTCTCACCGGCGCCGCGCTCGTCCTCGGCTCGGCCACGCCGGACGTGGAGAGCCACTTCCGCTCCACCTCCGGCGGATCGTACCGGCTGCTTGAGCTTCCCGAACGTCTCCAGAGGACGGAGTCCGGCGGCATCATGCCCGGCCCGCTGCCTCAGGTGGAGGTCGTCGACCTGCGCGAGGAGCTGAAGGCAGGCAACCGCAGCATCTTCAGCCGCTCTCTGGCTACCGCCATCCGGGGTGCGCTTTCCGCGCGGGAGCAGGTGATCCTCTTCCTTAACCGCCGCGGCACGGCGTCTTTCCTCCAGTGCCGAGACTGCGGGCATGTGCCCGCCTGCTCGTCGTGCGCCGTGTCCTTCACCCTCCACCAGCCGGAGAACCGGCTGGTCTGCCACTACTGCCGCCGCGCCCGGGCCGCTGCCAAGGGCTGTCCTCAGTGTGGCAGTCCCCGCATCCGCCAGCTGGGTCTGGGCACCGAGCGGGTGGAGGAGGAGGCTCGCAGCGCCTTCCCCGGCGCCCGCACCCTGCGCTGGGACCGCGACGTCACCCGCGGCCGCGACGCCCACGAGCGCATCCTGGCCCGCTTCCTGGCCCACGAGGCGGACATCCTCGTCGGCACCCAGATGGTGGCCAAGGGGCTGGACATGCCGCTGGTCACCCTGGTGGGCGTGATCTCCGCCGATACCGCCCTGCGCTTCCCCGACTTCCGCTCCGGCGAACGGACTTTCCAGCTCCTGGAGCAGGTGGCGGGCCGGGCCGGGCGCGGCCCCCGCGGGGGACGGGTGATCATCCAGACCTACTCCCCGGAGCACTACGCCGTGGCGGCGGCGGCCCAGCATGACTACCACGCCCTCTATCGCCGGGAGGTGGAGTTCCGGCAGCGGTTGGGATACCCACCGTTCGGGCGGCTGGCGCGGCTGACCTTCGCCCACACGAACGAGCGCTACGCCCAGGAACAGTCGGCGGCGATGGTGCGCCACCTCTGTGGGGAGCGGGACCGGCGCGGCCTCCCCAACCTGGACGTCCTCGGGCCGGGGCCGTCCTTCGTTCCCAGACTGCGCGGCCGCTGGCGCTGGCAGATCGTACTCCGTGGCGACAACCCCACGGAGCTGCTGGCGGAGGTGGCGTTCCCCCGCGGCTGGACGCTGGACATAGACCCCGTCTCCCTGCTGTGAGGCGACGCTAGCACGGAAATTCGCTAGAATTGGGTCAACCGCGACTGCCGGCCGGTAGGCAGGCAGGGCTTCGTCTATCCAGATGCCTTCGGAGGTGCTAGTTGGCCGTTCACCTCATCCGCATAGCGGGCGACCCGGTGCTCCGCGAGAAAGCGAAGCGTGTTCCCTCTATCGATGGCTCTATCCACAGGCTCATCGACGACATGTTCGATAGCATGGGGGCCGCCAGCGGCGTGGGCCTCGCCGCCCCCCAGATCGGCGTGTCCTTGCGGGTCATCGTCATCGGCATGCCGGATGAGGAGCCGTTCGCCCTGATCAACCCGGAGATCGTCAAGCGATCGGGGGAGCGGAAGGTGGAGGAGGGCTGCCTCTCCGTGCCGGGGTACCGCACGGAGAACCTGACCCGCTCCGTCACCGTCGTTGTCAAGGGGCTCGACCCCTCCGGGCGCCGGGTTCGCCGCAAGGCGAAGGAGGACCTTCTGGCCCAGGTGTTGGAGCACGAGATCGACCATCTCAACGGCACCATGTATATCGACCATCTGGAGAGCAAGGACGACCTGATCAAGATCGAGCCGCCGGAGCC
>JADFNQ010000013.1 GCA_022563285.1 Chloroflexota bacterium
CGCTGGACGGCCCTCAGGGACAGCCGCTGCGCATCGGGCTGGTGCACGACTTCCCGTTGCCGGAGGCGCCGCCGCGACGGACGCTGGAGGGGTTGATGAAGCACTTCTTCGGCGGGCCGGTCAACGTCATCGTGCGGGGCAGCACGCACGCGGCGGAGATCACCACCGTCAAGGGCGTGCTCATCGTGAACCCCGGCAGCCCCACCTTTCCCAACCACCGGAGCCTCCGTCTGGGCACCGTGGGCTATCTGGACATCGAAGACGGGCGCACGCGGGCGTCCATCCTCCAGCTGACCTAGGGAACCTTCTCCGCCTTCCGTCCGTCTGAAGGGTATGACTCTTAGACGGAGGTGGACTATGAAAAAGACTGGTCTGATAGCGCTGGGGATGGCGGCGGCGCTGGTTGCGATCGTACTGGCGGCGGCGCAGCTCGGCCGCGGGTCGTCCGGGGACGGCGTTTCCGTACCGGAGGGCACGGCGGCGGACCTGACGGTGCAGCTCGGCGATCGAGGGGAGCTGCCGGGTGGGCTGCTGTCCGATGAGCAGCAGGAGGAGCCGCTTGCCGCTCCGAGCGACGCGTCCGCGTTTTCAACGGGCGGTTTAGGCGAGGCCGCGCCGCCGCTGCCGGAGCTGGCCGGGCGCAAGATCGTGCGGGACGCCACCATCTCGCTGGCGGTGGAGGACGTCGCCGCATCGGTGCAGCGGGTGGAGTCGATAGCCGCCGGCGCGGGCGGGTTTGTTTCCGCCTCCAGCGTGTTCGTGGAGGACGCGCCGGAGCCCCTGGAGGACGACGTCTCGCCTCCCAGGCGCACGCAGTCGGCCACGGTGACGATCCGCGTGCCCGCCAGCGCCTACACGTCGGTGATGAACCAGCTGCGGGACCTGGCGGGCGAGGTGCAGTCGGAGAGCTCCACCACCGCGGACGTGAGCGAGGAGTTCGCGGACCTGGAGGCCCGCCAGCGCAACCTGGAGGCGACAGAGGCTACCTATCTGGCGCTCCTGGAGAAGGCGGAGACGATCCCCGACATTCTCACTCTACAGGACCGGATCAACTCCGTGCGCCTGGAGATCGAGCGGATACAGGGGCGCATCAATCTCCTGAACGATCTGAGCGACCTGGCGACCATCGTCGTGCAGTTGCGGCCGCCGCTGCCGGTGGTGGAGGAGCCCTCGCAGCCCGGATGGGCGCAGGAGGTGTGGGAGGACGCCTGGGATGCCTCCACAGAGGCGATGCAGGCGCTGGGCACGGCGGCGATCGTGAGCGGCGTGGTGCTGGCCTGGCTGGCCGTCCCGGCGCTGGCGATCGCGATCGCCTGGCGGCTGTTCGGGCCGCGGCGGCCGCGCGGTGGAGAGGCGGGCGGAGACGGCAGCGCAGCCTAGAGCCGACCGGCCAGCAGGAAGCGCCTCGTCGAGAGGTCGGGGGCCCCGTAGCGTTTGGGCCCCCGCCCTCTGTTGATTAGGCCTACGGGCGTGGATATAATACGTTGACAGCTCTGGGAGCGTGCGAAGAGGCAGATCAAGGCTTGGATTTCAGTACCAACCAGATAAAACAGATACTGGTGCCGGTTGATGGCTCCCAGGCCAGCTTGGACGCGTTAGCTCTGGCCTGCCTGCTGGCCAGGCAGAATAAGGGGAAGGTGTACGCGGTATACGTGATAGAGGTGGCCAGGACCCTGCCCCTTGACGCCGAGCTTAACCCCGAGACCGCTAAAGGTGAGGAGATTCTGGCCAGGGCGGAGCAGGTTGCCGACTCCCTGGAGTTCGAGATCACCACTGAGATCCTCAAGGCCCGCGACGCTGGCCCCGCTGTCGTGGATGATGCGATCGAGCACGTCGTTGGCGGCATTCTCGTCGGTGTGGAGTACAAACGGCCCCTGGGCGAATTCCAGTTGGGCCGGACGTCGCAATACATACTCAGGAACGCCCCCTGTCAGGTGATGATCTGCCGGTCGGCGGCCGGGAGCGCGGGCGAGTGAAGATCGTGATCATGGGCTGTGGCCGCGTGGGGGCGGAGCTGGCGTCGATGCTGGATCAGGAGGGCCATGACGTGACCATCCTGGATGTCAACCCCGGCGCCTTTCGGCGTCTCCCCCCTGTGTACGGTGGAAAGCGTGAGGTGGGCAACGGCATCGATCAGGACGTTCTGGCTCGAATTGGCGTGGAGAAAGCGGACGCGTTCGTCGCCGTCACTCAGGGGGACAACCGTAACGTCATGGCGGCGCAGATGGCGAAGCATATCTTCGGCGTGCTGCGGGTTGTATGCCGCATATACGATCCCATCAGGGAAGAGATTTATCACATGCTGGGCCTAGAGACTATCAGCCCCACCAAAGTAGGGGCGCGGCTCCTCAAGGAGGCGCTGGAGCGGGAGCCGGCGACCCCGCCGAAGGCGGGCGAGTAGATGTACGTCATCGTGGTGGGCGCCGGCAAGGTCGGCTACTACCTGGCCAAGGAGTTGGTGGATCAGGGTCACGAAGTCCTGGTTATCGAAAAGGATGCCGCCAAGGCGGAGCGCATAGCCGAGGAGCTGGGTGACATCTCTCTGATGGGCGACGGCTGCGAGGCGTCCATCATGGAGATGGCCGGCTTCGGGCGTGCGGATATGGTCATCTCCGTGACCGGCGACGATGAGGACAACCTCGTCGTCTGTCAGATGGCGAAGGTCAAGTTCAACGTCCCGCGCTCAATGGCGCGCATCAACAACCCGAAGAACGAAGAGATCTTCAGGAAGCTCGGCATCGATAGTACTGTGAGCGCTACCACAGCCATCCTCGCCCAGATCGAGCAGGAGCTTCCCACGCACCCCTTGATCAAGTTGCTCAGGCTGAAAGGCGGTGGCCTGGAGATCGTCGAGGTGAAGGTGCCGGAGGACTCGGCCGTGGTGGGCAGGCGTGTGGGCGATATTGTGTTGCCACCGCAGTCCCTCATCGCCCTGGTCATCGACGAAAACGGCGAGCCGAGGGTTCCGGGTGGCGACACCGTTGTCCAGGCGGGCGACGAGGTGGTGGCGGTGACGCGCACGGAGAACGAGGACGCTCTTCGCGGCGCCCTGACTGCCCCTACAGCGTACGGGCCCTACGGACCGATAGACGCGCAGAAGCGATGAGCCGCCTCGCCTACCTCGGTCCTCCCGGGACGTACGCCGAGGAGGCCGCTCTGCGCTACGACCCGGAAGCCCAGCTCATCCCCTTCCCGGGCATCAGCGCCGTCGCCGACGCCATCGACGCGGGGACGGCGGACGAAGGCGTGGTGCCCATCGAGAACGTCCTTGAGGGCTCGGTCACGGAGACGCTGGATATCCTGATCCACAACTCGCAGCTCTCGGTGCGCAACGAGATCGTTCTACCCATCGAGCATCTGCTGCTGGTGCGGCCGGGGGCAGCGGCCACCGGCATTAAGGTTGTCTTCTCGCACCCGCAGGCGCTCGCCCAGTGTCGGGGGTTCATAGGGCGATGCTTCCCCAAGGTGGCGCTGGAGGCGGCGCTGTCCACTGCGGCGGCGGTGGAGGAGATGATGGGGCGGGAGGACGCGGCGGCCATCGGCAACCGGCGGGCGGCGGAGCTGTACGGGGCGGAGGTGCTGGCCCAGGCGATACAGGACCGCAGCACCAACCTCACACGGTTCGTGGTGCTCGCCCGCGAGGACCACCCGCCCAGCGGCGATGACAAGACCTCGCTGGCGTTCGCCTTCGCCGTAGAGGACCGGCCGGGGCTGCTGGTTTCGGCGCTGGAGGAGTTCTCCAGCCGCGGCATCAACCTCTCCAAGATCGAGTCTCGCCCCAGCAAGGAGCGGCTGGGCGTCTACATCTTCCTGGCGGACCTGGACGGGCACCGCACAGAGCAACCGCTGGCGGAGAGCCTGGAAAGGGTGCGGGAGAAGTGCTCCTTCTTCCGGGTTCTGGGCTCCTACCCGCGATACCGGGAAACGCAATAGGAGTCCGGCTTGCCGGAGATCCCCGACCTGGAGGGCTACCGCGCCTACTTCAACCGGCGCCTGCCTGGCGCGCGTGTCTCCCGGGCGATGGTGACTATCCCGATAGTGGTACGGATGCCCAAGGAGCAGTTCGCGGAGGCGCTTGCCGGAGAGACGTTCGGCGAGGTGCGGCGGCAGGGGAAGTACCTGCTGTTCCCCTTCCAGAGCGGCAGACTCATGGTCATCCACGCCATGCTCACGGGTCGCTTTCAGTACTGCGATCCGGCGGCCAAGCGCCGCGCCAGGACGGTGTTCCTGCTGGCGCTGGATAACGGGGTGGAGCTGCGCTACTTTGACCAACGTCTGATGGGCAAGGTGTACCTGGCCCGTGATGAGGGTGAGCTGCCGGCGGCGGTTCCCCGCTGGGCGGAGATGGGGCCGGACGTTATGAGCCCGGAGCTCACGGAGGAGCGGTTTCTGGAGCGGCTGAAGAAGTACCGCGGCCAGATCAAGAACGTCCTCACCAAAGAGCAGTGCGTGGCGGGTATCGGCAACGCTTATGCGGACGAGCTGCTATGGGAGGCGGGCATACACCCCTATCGCAAGCGGGTTGAGCTTTCCGACGAGGCGCTGGGCGCGCTCTACGGGGCCGTGCGCTCGGTGATGGACTGGGCGACGGCCATCGTCAGGGAGCGCATGGAGGCTGAGGGGCTGCCGGACGACCACTACCGCGATCACCTGCGGGTGCATCGCAAGGGCGGCGAGGGCTGCCCCCGCTGCGGGTCGCGCATCTCGGAGATCACGGCGGGCCAGCGGATCACCAACTTCTGCCGGAAGTGTCAGGGGTAGCCGGGGCCAGGCGGACTCGATGATTGCAGCGAACGGATGAAGGCTGCCACCGCGGTGCTGTGGGATCTGGATGGAGTGCTGGTGGACAGCACCCGCTATCACTACGAGGCGTACCAGCAGCTACTGGAAGAGGCCGGGCGGGAGCTGAGCTTCGACGAGTTTCGCGGCCTGATCGGGTTGCGCAACGAGACGATCCTGCGCCGTCTGCTCGGCGGCCTGCCCGCCGCGGAGGCGGAGCGGCTGGCGGACCGGAAGGAAACCCTGTTCAGAGGTCGGATCGCTGGGAATGTGGAGGCTCTGCCCGGGGCGGCTGAGCTGGTCCGGCGTCTGCGAAGGGAGGGCGTCCTATTGGCGATCGTGTCGTCCACGCCGCGGGCGAACATCGAACTGATCCTCGCTTCCCTGGGGCTTGCGGACGCCTTCAGCGTGGTGGTGGGAGCGGAGGACGCTCAGCGCGGTAAGCCCGACCCTGAGGGCTTCCTCGTGGCCGCGGAACGGCTCCGTGTGCCCCCCGCCGACTGCGTGGTGCTGGAGGATGCGCCGGAGGGGATAGAGGGTGCGAAGGCCGCTGGAATGCGCTGCATCGGCGTGAGCACGACGCGGCCACCGGAGAGGCTGAGTCGGGCCGACCTCGTGGTGGAGCGGCTGGACGACCCGCGGGTGGAGGCGTTCCTGCTGGGTAGCTAGTCCTCCGTGACCAGGTAGAACTCCTCGCGGGGGGCGCCGCAGTCGGGGCAGGCGTCGGGTGGGCCCTCGGCGCGGGCCCGCTGGTAGCCGCAGCGGCTGCACCGCCAGATCAGCTCGGTGGCGGCTGTGCGCACCTCCGGCGGCAGGATCTCCGGCTGGTCCTGCTCGTCGGTCATAGCCGCTCAATTGTAGCAGGTTAGCCTGCGTGCTAGGATACGGCTCATCATGGTCACCCCCGGCGGCGCCCTGCGCGAGTTCGCGGACGACTGGACGCCGATATTCGCCGATCCCAATCGCCAGTACGACTACATCGACTCCATCGCCTCCCACCGGCGGGTCAAGGGCGGGGTCCGGCTGGAGGCGCGCACGCAGGGTGGGAAGACGCTGCAAGCGGAGCTGGCGTTCGTCACCCCGGAGGTCTTCCGGCTACGCGCCTGGCTGGACGAGGAGCCGCCTGCGGACTCGCCCATGCTGGTGGAGGGTGCCCACAGTCGCTACCGCCCGCGGCTGCACGCGGACGACGGCGCTCTCATCGTCGATAGCGGCGCCCTGAAGGTGAGGCTGGCTCGGGCTCGCTGGGGCTTAACCGTCGAGGACGCCCACGGCCGCTCTCTGATCGAGCCCTCGCCGGACAGCCGTCTGCTGCGGACACCGTTCGTGCTGCCGCTGGGGTTCTCCCGTGAAGGCAGCGGTGGTGTGGCCTTCCACGACGCCTTCGCTCTGACGCCGGACGAACGGCTATACGGCCTGGGCGAGCAGTTTGGGCCGTTCGACAGGCGGGGGCAGCGCATCGTCTCCTGGTCGCGCGACCCTAGCGGCGGGCTGGCCTCGCCGGTGTGCTACATGAACGTTCCCTTCTTTCTGAGCAGCCGCGGCTACGGGATCTTCCTCCACCACAGCTCCAAGATCGTGTACGAGCTGGGCCAGCCGGCGCTCCAGTCGGCCGCCTTCCGGGTGAACGATCCCTATCTGGACTACTTCTTCATCTACGGTCCGGGCCCGAAGCAGATCATCGAGCGCTACACCGGGCTCACCGGACGACCCCTGGCCCCGCCGCTGTGGTCGTTTGGCGCCTGGTGGTCCCGCTGCATGTACCGCGACCGCGAGCAGGTGGAGGGGATCGTGGAGCGGCTGCGGCAGCTCGGCATTCCGGGCGACGTGATACACCTGGACCCGCTCTGGCTAAAGGAGCGGCGGTCGCGCGAGCTCGACGGCTGCGACTTCGTCTGGGACGAAGAGGCGTTCCCCGATCCGGAAGGGTTCGTGCGCTGGCTGGGGGAGCGGGGGTTCAAGCTGAGCCTGTGGGAGAACCCTTACGTCTGGGTGAACACGGAGATGCACCGCGAGGGGGTGGAGAAGGGATACTTCGTGCGCTCCCAGCAGGGCGGCCTCGCCCGTCCCCTGGAGAACCCTGATGATACGGTGCTGCTGGACTTCACGAATCCGGAGGCCTACCGCTGGTGGCAGGAGAAGCACCGGCCGTACCTGCGAATGGGGGTGGCCGCCTTCAAGCCGGACTACGGCGAGGCGGTGCCCGCGGACGCCCTGTTCGCCGACGGGCGGACGGGGGAGCAGGTGCACAACATCTATCCGCTATTGTTCAACCGGTGCGTGTATGAGGTGATGCGGGAGGAGCGTGGCGAGGTGATGCTGTTCGGCCGCTCCGGTTACGCGGGCTCGCAACGGTACCCGATCAACTGGACGGGGGACCAGCCCTGCACCTGGGGCGGGATGGCGGCGGCGCTGCGCTCCGGGCTCAGCCTCAGCCTGTCCGGGATCAGCATGTGGAGCCACGATATCGGCGGCTTCTGGAACCCCGACAACATGCAGCCGCCGGACCCGACGCTGTACATACGCTGGGCGCAGTTCGGGCTGCTCTCCTCACATGCCCGCTTCCACGGCGTACGCGGCCGCGAGCCCTGGTATTTCGGCGACAAGGCGGTGCAGGTGGTGCGGGAGTTCGCGCGGCTGCGCTACCGCCTGCTGCCCTACATCTACTCGCTGGCCAAGGAGGCAGAGGAGACCGGGCTACCGGTCGTACGGCCGCTGGTGCTGGAGTACCCCGACGACCCCGTGGCGCCTGCCGTGGACTACGAGTACCTGCTGGGGCCGTATCTGCTGGTGGCCCCCGTGACGAACGACGAGGGTCGCTGCCTGGTCTACCTGCCGCCTGGGGTCTGGTATGACTGGTGGAACGGAGAGCGGCTGGAGGGGCCGCGGCACCTGCAACTGGGAGTGCCGCTGGAGCGGCTGCCGCTGTACGTCCGCGGCGATTCGCTGCTGGTCATGGCGCCGCAGATGGAGCACGTGGGCCAGCGCGATTGGCGGCCGCTGACGGTTGACGTGCGGCTGTCAGGCAGCGCCGAGACAACGGTCTGGAGCCCGGAGCAGCCTATGACGCTCAGCGCCGACCGGCCGGATGGGGAGGTGCGGCTGAGGCTGAGCGGGCCGCCGTGGGACTATCGGGTGCGCTTCCTCCAGCCGGCGGTGGCGGCGGATGTGCGCGTCGGGGGCGACGCCTCAGGGCTCGCCGTTCGGCAGGAGGACGGTATCACGGTTGTTGACGTTAGCGGCGGCCGCTTTGAACTGCGGGTGGACGCCCGCTAGCCGGGCGTCTTCACCTGAACTCGCGACTTTCTGAGGGCCGCTGCGACCTATGTGTACGTGACGTTTCGTCCTTGACGGGAGAACACATGTTTGCATAATGTATTGAAACGTGGCTGGTGGGTGGCTATGAGAGAGACCCTGCATGAGAAAATCAGTGTAAATCTGGTCTTCGATTGCGAGACAAAGCGGGTTACCCCTAAACACCTTAAGTGGCATGGCCGCCCGTACACAATTACCCAGGTGGGCCTCCATCATACCTATCGCTCCGGCCGCACCCTCTTCCACGTCTTCTCGGTCTCCGATGGAACGATGTTCTTCCGCCTGGAACTGAACACTGAAACGCTCCACTGGCTTTTGACGGAAGTCTCCGATGTCCTTTCCGACTAGCCTAGTGGGAGTAGCGGGCATCAACCGCAATCCCTCCTCCATGATGCACATCGACCTGAACTCCTGTTTTGCGCTCATTGAGCAGCAGGCCAATCCCCTCCTGCGGGGCAAACCCATCGCCGTCGCTGCCTACACCACGCCCAACGGCTGCATCCTGGCCCCTAGCGTTGAGGCCAAGGCCCTGGGGATCAAATGCGGCATGAGAGTCAAGGAAGGCAGACAGCTTTGTCCTAACCTTATCGTCCTGCCTCCCGACCCCCGGAAATACCGGTTCGTCAACCGCAAGCTCTTACAGCTCTTCCGTACCTACACTCCTACCGTCGAGGTCAAAAGCATTGATGAGATGAACCTGGACTTCGGCCACACTCTCGCTCTTAGGCGGGGGCTCCGCCTCATAGGGCAGGAGATCAAGGCCGCCATTCGCCGCGAGGTCGGCGAGTGGATGACCGTTTCTATCGGCATCGCCACCAACCGCTTCCTGGCCAAGCTGGCGGCCAACTTGCACAAGCCCGACGGCCTGGACGAGATCAACGCCACCAACCTGAGGGCGGTGTTAGCGACGATGGACCTGACCGACCTCTTCGGCATCAAGCATCGGAACAAGGCGCGGCTCTTTCGGGCAGGCGTCTATACCCCGCTGGATATGTTAGACGCTTTGCCCCAAACCCTGGTGGCCGCCTTTGAAAGCATCGCCGGCTACTACTGGCACCTACGGTTGCGGGGTTGGGAGATCGACGATGTGGACTTCGGTAGGAAAAGCATCGGGCACTCCTACGCCCTCAAGAATCAAAGGGCCAGCGCCGCTGAGGTCGCCCGCCTCCTTTGTAAGCTGACCGAGAAGGTGGGCACGCGCATGCGGCGATTGGGCTACGCCGCCCGTGGTGTCCACGTGGCCTGCCTCTACGCCGACATGACCCACTGGCACCAGAGGGCAGTGAACCCGACGCCACTTTTCGCCTCCAAAGACCTCTACCAGCGGGTGGTGCAGCTCTACGTTAAGGCACCGCAGGGGAAGCCCCTGCACTCCCTGGCCGTCTCCTGCTACGGCCTGGTCAAGGAGCCGTTGCAACAACTCTCCCTCCTTGAGGATGAACGGAAGAAGCGCAACCTCACCCAGGCCCTGGACGCCATCAACGAGCGCTGGGGTGACTTCGTGATCACGCCGGCCAGGATGATGGGCATGGAGGACACGATACTGGACCGTATCTCCTTCGGTGGCGTTAAAGACTTGGAGGAGTTCGTCTACCAGGAGGACACTACACACGAGCTTGTCTTAGACTGACAGGCGGCGGCGGATGGTGCTCGGGTGAAGACGTTCTTCTTGGGCGGCCGTCTTGGCGCTAGGCGAACCCCTCGTCCACCTCCCAGCCGGGGACGAACTTGCGCCACTCCACTTGGTCTTCTAAATACGGATAGAAGGTACGGTAGAAGCTGAAAGGCGGCCGGAAAGGGTCGCGTATGAGGCGTATGTGCGCCTCCTGGGGGGTGCGGCCGGCCTTACGGTGGTTGCAGGCCTTGCAGGCGGCCACGACGTTCTGCCATTCGTGGCCCCCGCCTCGGTGGCGGGGCACTACGTGGTCCAGCGTCAGCTCCTTCGTGTGCTTGCCGCAGTACTGGCAGGTGAAGCGGTCGCGCAGGAAGACATCGCGGCGGGTGAGGCGGCCTAGCGGCCTGGGCCGGCGGATGAGGTAGATGAGGCGGATGATGGAGGGGATAAGGTAGAGGGCGGTCGGGCTGTGCAGGTAGCCGCGTCCGTTCTCCAGGATCTCCGCCTTGCCTCTGTCAACCAGTACGAACGCCCGCCGGACGTTGCAGACGTTCAGCGGCTCGTAATTCTGGTTAAGAACCAGCACTGGGACGGAGGTGATTGCCATTTTGCGGTCACCGAGCCAATGGTAGCAGATAAGCGTCAAACCGCGCAATGCTACCGCTTTAGCTAGGCGACGAAGGTGTCCACCGCACGCTCGAACTCATCCGGGAGGACGAACAGGACGACGGAGCGGGCGTCCAGGAACACGGAGGCGAGAGCCGAGCCGTCTATGGAGTCACGCAGGCCCACGTCGAAGGTGACGAACGCGATGATAAGCACCTCAACCACGACCAGGCCCTTCAGGAGCCCGAACAGGCCTCCGCCGATGTGGTCGACCCAGCCCAGGAGTAGGATAGATGCTGTCTGCTTGAGCATGATGGCGATGAGCTGACCGGCGAGGTAGACGGCGCCCAGAAGGACCAGGAAGCCGACGACCCTGGCGACGTCGTCGTCCTCAATGAAGCTGAGGACATCACGGGCGAGTTCATCGTAGAACAGCCCGGCGACGATTACGCCCACCACGACGCTGACGAGCGTGACCACCTCGCGGATGAGGCCCGACTGGAAGGCGGACAGCGCGAAGAAGGCGATGACGAGGATGATTACGATGTCGAGCCAGTTCATGGGAGCGCGCTACTTAATAACGTGGCAGGGGCCGAAATGTTACTCCAATCGTGGGCGCACTGTCCTGAGCCGGTGGACGGCGATGAAGGCGGCGGCAAAGCCGCTGAGGACTGCGAACCCGGCAAGGAGAAACAGCCATAGCGCGGCAAAGGCGGGGGTGCGCCCCACGGCGGCCATTCTCGGGGCCGTCCGTTCGTTTACGCAAGCGGGAGGCCAGTGCTACAATACGCCGTACTCTAGAAGGAGGCCGCCACGGACGAATCAAAGCTGAGGGAGCTGCTGGAGGGGTTCCGGCAGGACGATCTGTCCCTGGACGAGACGCTGGAGCGGCTGCGCCACCTGCCCTATGAGGACATCGGCTTCGCGGAGCTGGACCACCACCGGGCCCTTCGCCGCGGCTTCCCGGAGGTCGTCTTCGGCCAGGGGAAGAGCGTGGAGCAGGTGGTCGCTATCGCCGAGCGCCTGGCCGCGCAGTCGGACCGGCTGCTCATTACCCGCGTGGAGGTGGAGACCTACCGCGCGGTGAAGGAGCGTCTGTCGGACGTCCGCTATCATGCTGATGCCCGCGCCATTACCCTGGATCGCAGCAGCGAGACGCGCTGGCCGGGCGTAGCCGTCCTCTGTGCCGGCACCTCAGACCTGTCGGTGGCGGAGGAAGCCGCTGTGACGGCGGAGCTGATGGGCAGCCAGACGGACCGCTTCTACGATGTGGGCGTGGCCGGGCTCCACCGCCTTCTGGACAAGCTGGAAGCCTTGCGGTCGGCGCGGGCGCTAGTGGTGGTGGCGGGGATGGAGGGGGCGCTGCCCAGCGTGGTCGCCGGGCTGGTGGCGGCGCCGGTTATAGCGGTGCCCACGTCGGTGGGCTACGGGGCCAGCTTCGGCGGCCTGGCCCCGCTCCTGGCGATGCTCAATAGCTGCGCCGCCGGCGTCTCCGTGGTGAACATCGATAACGGCTTCGGCGCCGGCTACATGGCGGCCGTTATCAACCGCCAATCACGCCAGGGACTGCGTGAGTGAGGCTCCTTCCGCTTGGCGCCGTGCTGCTGGCGGCGGCCATCATCGCGGCCTGCGGTGGCGGAGGTCTTTCGGTTCAGGAGGGGCTGCAGCGGATGGTGCTGCAGGCCAGTGAGCTGCCGGAGGGGCTTTCGGCCGGAGACGAATCTTTCACGACCAACGACGATCTCGCGGCGGCGAGCGCCGATCCGGGGGAGAGGAAGGCGATGCTGGAGAGCTGGGGGAGGCTCCTGGGCTTCGAGATAGCGTACCGGCCCGCCGGCGCGGCGCTCGATGAGCTGCCGCTTCAGGGGGTAAACGTGTCCGCTTCCCTGTACAGGACCGAGGAAGGGGCGAGCGAGTCGTTCGCTGATGCCGTGGAGACGGCGGAGGGGACGGACTGGCAGGCGAACTACGCCGGGCTGACGGATTTCCGGCAGGATGAGGTCGAAGCGGGCAGCCTGGCGGAGGAGATCGTGTGGCTGCGGCTCAGCGGCTTTCAGCCCGCCGACAGCGGCCCCGACTCGCTGGTCACGGACGACCTAATCTTCTTCCGGGAGGGCAGAGAGAGGGGCTTCTTGAGGGTCCTTGCCGGTTCAACCGCGACGGATGACCGAGGCCACTACCAGAGCACGGTGGAGGGCTGGCTGGAAGCGCTGGTCGACAACGTGCGGGATGTCCTGCCTCAGGTTGAGGAGGGGGAGTAGCGGTGGGGCGCATCGCCTACCTGGACTGCTTCTCCGGCGTCAGCGGGGATATGCTCCTGGGGGCGTTGCTGGACGTGGGCGTCCCGCTGGAGGAGATGCGGGCCGAGCTGGCCAAGCTCCCCCTGAGCGGGTACTCCCTCGAGGCGAGACGGGTGACGAAGGGCGGCCTCGCAGCCTCACAGGCGATGGTGAGTGTGCAGGAGGAGCAGGCGCCGCGCACCCTGGCCGACGTGACGGATCTCATCGATAAGTCTTCGCTTCCAG
>JADFNQ010000178.1 GCA_022563285.1 Chloroflexota bacterium
ACGGCAATCCTGCTTGCCCGCCGCTCAGTGGAGAAGTTCCTTGAGGACAACTGCACCCAGATGGCAGCCGCCATCTCCTACTACGTCCTCTTCTCCATGTTTCCGCTCCTGATATTCCTGGTGGGCGTTATGGGCCTGTTCTTGCAGAACAGCGCCCTGCAGCAGGAGATCATCGATGGTGTGCTGGACTTGTTACCCGAGCAAGGGGAGACGGGAACAAGCGACGTCAATGAGGCCGTGCGGGACGTCGCCGGGGTTGGCAGCGCCGCCGTGGGGCTGTTCGGCCTCATCGGGATGGCCTGGTCGGGCAGCAACATGTTCGGGGTCCTCCGGCGCTCCATCAACACCGCCTACGATCTGGAACAGCACCGGCCGTTCGTGCAGCAGAAGCTCCTGGACCTGGGGATGGTCGTCGGGCTGGGCGCCTTCTTCCTCGTCTCGATAGCGGCCACCACCTTCCTGCGCACCGTCCGCGCCTTCAGCAGCGACCTCGCCGTCCTGGGTGACTTCGCGGAGAGCGCGGGCCTGGCCTGGGATGCCGCTTCGTTTCTGATCCCCTTGGCGCTGTCCTTCGTCGCCTTCAGCGTGATGTACTGGATTGTGCCCGCAACCACGGTCAAGCTGCGCGAGGTGTGGCCGGGGGCGTTGGTGGCCGCCCTGTTCTTCGAGGCAGGCAAGTTCGGATTCGCCATCTATCTAGCCAACTTCTCCAGTTACGGCGCCGTATACGGCTCTCTCGGCGCAATCGTGGCGTTCCTGTTCTGGGTGTACATCACCGCCGTGATCCTCCTGTTCGGCGCCGAGGTAGCGTCCGAGTACCCGCGGGTGCTGCGCGGCGACTACCCGGAGACGGAAAAGAAGCCGCCCCTCCCACTGCGCCAGCGGCTCGTCAAGCTGGTGCGCTCCCTGTACGTCTCTGAGCCTCCGGGCGGAAAGGAATAAACCGCCGGCGGGCGTTCTCTGACCCGCGTTTTAGGCCCCGGCCAACGTGTGTTGCAAAGCGTCCCGAACACGGTAATATAAAGGGGATCGCCGAGGTGGTGGAATAGGTAGACACGCCGTCTTGAGGGGGCGGTGCCCGAAAGGGCGTAGGGGTTCAAATCCCCTCCTCGGCACCAGCAGCAGCAAGGCGACGTGGCCAAGTGGTTAAGGCAGGGGTCTGCAAAACCCTGATCGTGGGTTCGATTCCCACCGTCGCCTCCAACCTGATAGCGGAAGCGGCTCAGGGACAACCCTGAGCCGCTCGGCTTATCGCCGCCCGTCGTATAATCGACGACGTGAGGGTGGGGCCGTATCTTGGGGCACATCCGCCTATAGCCGTGCCGGGGTGGCGGAACTGGTAGACGCGGCGGACTTAAAATCCGCTGTCGCCTTAGGCGACTTGTGGGTTCGATCCCCACCCCCGGCACCATTTTCATATCTGGAATAGGGCCATGGCCGTCCGCCATTAACTCCGGCTGCCGCCAGCCCGCCGGCGCCGCCTCAACAGGCCTCCACAGAAGGCTCCGCCCCGTAACCGTTCGCCGGTCATCGCGTTTCTATACTGGATGGCGATCTGCGAATCTCATCCGCTCACCGGGCTAGCACACAGGATTCGGAACGCATCGCTATCCGATGTTCACCAACCGTAAAGGCTCCGTCCACGTACTCCGGCAACACGTAGAGCGGCTGATACGTCAATGATTCAGATGGCGCCCGTCTTCGATATCCGCCATCTCCGATCATGTCAATGACGACGAAAGCGATGAGGCGACTGCGGGAAGTACCGATCGGCGCCCAACCGATCGATCGCTTCCTACCGCTCCTGGGAGAGGAGCGTATCCGCGAGGCGTACAAGCTCGCCGATGACGTTAGGAGGAGGCTGGAGGGACGCATCTTCTGGAACGTGAACTCGACGGCGCGCGGGGGCGGGGTGGCCGAAATGCTGCAGTCTGTCCTCCCCTATGTGCGAGGGCTGGGGATAGACGCACGATGGCTGGCCATAGACGGGACGCCGGAGTTCTTCCGGGTCACCAAGCGGCTACACCACGCCCTTCACGGATCCGTGGGGGATGGGAGCGATCTCGGCGAGCAGGAACGCGCCATCTACGAGCAGGTCCTCGCGGGGACCGCGGAAGAACTCCTAGCGCTCGTTCGACCTCGCGATTTAGTACTCCTTCATGACCCTCAGACCGCCGGCCTGGCCCCCCGCTTGGTTCAGGCGGGCGCAATCGTGATCTGGCGCTGCCACGTGGGAGGGGACAAACCCGATGGGGAAGAGATAGGGCGTGGATGGGCCTTCCTCGCTCCCTACATAAAGGATGTAGCAGCCACCGTCTTCTCACGGGACCAATACATACCGCAGTGTTGTGACCACGGCCGCAGCGTGGTGATTCCGCCCTCCATTAACGCCTTTTCTCCCAAGAACCAGGACATGGATGACGCTACTGTCCGCGCCATCCTCGTCCACACCGGCCTGGTCGAGGGGCCTCCGGGTGCGGGATCCCCGACGTTCCTCCGAGAAGACGGCTCGCTCGGTCGGGTGAAGCGCCACGCCGACGTCATCCGCCTCGGTCGCGCCCCCACCTGGGAGACGCCGCTCGTCGTGCAGGTCTCGCGTTGGGACCGGCTGAAGGATCCAGTGGGCGTGATGCATGGCTTCGCGCGGCTTGTGAACGGCGCCGCGCCCACAGGCGCGGAACTCGTGCTCGCGGGCCCAAACGTAAACGCCGTCGCGGATGACCCGGAGGCGGCCGCAGTCATGGACGAAGTTATCGTGGCGTGGCACCGCCTATCCCACTCAGACCGAAACCGGGTGCATCTCGCCAGCCTTCCCATGGCGGACGTGGATGAGAACGCCGCCATCGTCAACGCTCTGCAGCGGCATGCGGCGGTGGTGGTCCAGAAGAGCCTGTACGAAGGCTTCGGCCTCACGGTCACGGAGGCGATGTGGAAGGGCCGGCCCATCGTCGCCAGCGCCGTGGGCGGCATCCAGGATCAGATCATCGATGGAGAAAGCGGGCTACTGGTGGAAGACCCAACAGACACCGAGGCGTTCGCGACAGCCGTCCGACGCCTTCTGGAGGATAGAGCCTTCGCTGAGGCGCTCGGGCAGAACGCCCGCCAGCGGGCGCAGGAGCAGTATCTGGGCGTCCGTCACCTCACCCAGTACGCGGAGCTGCTGAAACGGGTCGACAAGTAAGCCGCTGCCGCGGATAGGCCCGTCACCGTACAATATCCCCGACATGGCTGCCGTCATCATCGCCCACCGCACCTGCCCGCGACAGGCGCCGTTACAACATACTGGCACAAGATGTCTCCTAGAAGAGACCGGCCGTCCGCTCCTTCGCGCCGGCCTTCGCTAATCGCGGGTCACCCGTCTCCGTTGCCCGATAGGCAATGATAGGCGCCTCGCCGGTACCCTGTCCGGCTTGCGG
>JADFNQ010000179.1 GCA_022563285.1 Chloroflexota bacterium
GCGCACTCCTCCACCGTCTCGTCGATCTCCATGAAGCCGCCGGGGAACGTCCAGGTGCCGTAGCGCGGCTCGATCGCCCGTCGCATCAGCAGGCCGCGGCCCCGTCGCTCCGGGATCACCCCCACGATAAGCTTAGGGTTGACGTACAGGATGTGCCCGCGGTCGCAGACCAGCCGTGGCCTGTCCTCGCTAGGCAGGAGGCGGACGATGAGTGGGTCGCCGCAGTGGGGGCAGTATTGAGGCTCTTCGGCAGGGGCGTGCGGTTGTTGGGTCACGGGCGCTGAGAGGGCTCCTCGCCCGCCGGCTCGCCCTCGATCCACACCTCGCCGCCCTGCCAGACCTCCTTCTTCCAGATGGGGACGACCTCCTTGAAACGGTCGACCAGGTGGTGGCAGGCCTCGAACGCCTCCTTGCGGTGGGGCGAGGAGACGGCGATGAGCAGTGACGTCTCCCCGATCTCCAAGCGGCCCGTGCGGTGCTGCATCGCCACGTCCGTGAGCGGCCAGCGGTCCATCGCCTCCGCCGCTATCCGGCGCATCACCCGTTCGGCCATCTCCGGGTAAGCGTCGTACTCCAGGTGCAGCACGCGACGGCCCATGCTGTTATCGCGCACGACGCCGAGGAACAGCGCCACGGCGCCGCTCTCGTCCCTGCGGATGTCATCGATCAGCCGCTGCGGGTCCAGCGGCTCGGCGGTGATCTCAAACAGCCCTTCGACGGGTTCAGGACGGGCACGGCCGCCTCCGCTCACTGGCGGTATCAGCGCCAGCTCGTCGCCTTCGCGCAGGGGATGGTCCGGCGTCACGTACTCGGCGTTGACGGCGTACATCAGGCTCTCCCCCTGGTCGGCCAGACCGGGGAAGCGCTGGCAGAGCGTCTGGAAGGCCTCGGCCGCGGTCAGGCCCTCGCCCAGCTCAACCTCCGTCTCCCGCCTGCCCGCCAGCTCCGCCAGGCGGGCGAAGAAGCGTACCTTTGCCCTCATTCCGAAACCAGTCTAGTGCACCCCGTACAAGGGCGGCAAGGATGCCTCGGGCGCTCGCGGTTCGACCGGCCTGCCTGAGCCTGCCGAAGGGCTGTCGCAGGATCCCCTGGGCGGCTGCGGCGGACGGTGATAGGATGGCGGCAGATCAGCGGCCTGCTCCGCGATCCCGTCCGCCCTATCGCCTCGCCGCGCAGGAGTAACCCACGATGAAGCTTCCCACAGCCGGAAAACCGCACGATGAGCTGCTGGCCGAGATGCGCGCGCTGCAGGACGGCGACGCCGACTGGCACAGCGGCAAGATCTGGAGCCTGGTCTACTTCGCGGGCGACGACGTCGCCGAGGTGCTAAAGGAGGCCTACACGACGTTCCTGTACACCAACGGCCTCAGCGTGGCGGCCTTCCGCAGCCTCCAGAAGCTGGAGTCTGAGGTCATCGCCATGACCGCCGAGCTGCTGGGCGGCAGCGAAGCGGTGGGCAACATGACCTCGGGCGGAACGGAGAGCATCCTGATGGCGATCAAGACCGCCAGGGACATGGCCCGCGCCCGGCGGCCCGACCTGAGCGAGCCGGAGATGGTCCTTCCGGTCACCGCTCACCCCGCTTTCGAAAAGGGAGCCCACTACTTCAGCGTGAAGCCCGTTCACATTCCCGTGGATGAGGAGTTCCGCGCCGACGTGGAGGCCGCCCGCGCCGCCATAACCGATAACACGGTTCTCATCGTTGGCTCCGCCCCTTGCTACCCCTACGGCACCGTTGACCCTATCCCTGAGCTGGCGGCCCTCGCGCGGGAGAGGGGCATCGGCTGTCACGTGGACGCCTGCGTGGGTGGGTTCCTCCTCCCCTTCCTGCGCCGCCTCGGCTACGAGGTACCGCCGTGGGACTTCGGCGTGCCGGGGGTCACGTCCATCTCGGCGGACCTGCACAAGTACGGCTACGCCGCCCGCGGCTCATCGACAGTCATGTATCGCAGCAAGGAGGTCCGGCGGCACCAGTTCTTCAGCTACGCGGACTGGCCGGGAGGCCTCTACGGATCGCCGACCATGGCCGGTAGCCGGCCCGGCGGGGCGATCGCGGCCGCCTGGGCCGTCATGAACTACCTGGGTGAGGAAGGCTATCTGCGGCTGGCGCGGACGGTGATGGACACCGCACAAAAGCTGAAGGACGGCATCAACGCCATCCCCGGGCTGCAGGTGATGGGCAAGCCGGACGCCAGCATCTTCTCCTTCGCATCCGACAGCGTCGACATCTACGCGGTGGCGGACGCCATGGACAGCCGGGGCTGGCATCTGGACCGGCAGCAGATGCCGCCGAAGCTGCACCTGGTGGTGACGCCCGCCCACAAGGAGATCGCCGGGCAGTTCCTCGCCGATCTGGAGGACTCTACCCAAAGCGCGGCCACGGAAGGGCCCACCCCCGGCGACCGGGCGGCGATGTACGGGATGCTGGGCTCCCTGCCCGACCGGGGGGCGGTGGAGAAGGTCATCCAGGACTTCCTGGACCGCGCTACTGAGCCGAAGGAGGACCCGATGGCGGGCCTGCCGGGTGGCGGTGGTCGGGGCTCGGAGGCGTCCTGACGGTGCCTGTGGCTGTAACCCCGCTACTGGCCAGCGCCTGGAGGCGCGGTCTGGACCTGCTGTTCCCACCTCGCTGCGCCGACTGCGGCGGGTTCGGGGCCTTCCTCTGCCCGGACTGCCTGGCGGCCACGCCCAGGGCGCGGCCGCCGCGCTGCCCCGTCTGCTGGATGCCGGGCAGCGGGGACGTCTGCGAACGCTGCCATCGCAACTCGTTCGCCTTTGAGGCGGCCCGCTGTCCCTTCGTCTACGCTGGCGCCGCCCGCGAGGCGGTGCACGCCCTCAAGTACCGGGGCGTATCGGCCATCGCTCCGGTGATGGCCGAGGCGATGGCGGAGTGCCTGGTGGAGTGGCCGCCTGAGCGGGTGAGCGCGCTGGTGCCGGTGCCCTTGGCGGGTCGGCGCCGGCGCAGCCGCGGCTACAACCAGTCCGAGGCGCTGGCGCGGGAGCTGTCGAGGCTTCGCGGCCTGCCGGTGGTCGATGGTCTGCTCGTCCGCCGGAAGACCGCCCCACCCCAGGCGCACGCCGCCGATGAGGCGACCCGACACGCCAACGTCGCGGACGCCTTCGCCGTAGGGCGCAAGGCGTCGGTAGGTGGGGCGATACTGCTGGTGGACGACGTGATGACCAGCGGCGCCACCCTGGACGCCTCTGCCCGCGCCCTGCGCGCGGCCGGTCACGAGCCCGTCTACGCCCTCACCTTCGCCCGCGAGGACTGACGGGTTTCTCCTTGCTGGGGTTTTCGTTCCGCCATACAATGGACGAGAAGAGCTAGAGCACAATCGAGGTGGACTAGCTATGGAGATGATCTTCCGCGGCAAGCACCTGACCCTGGAGGAGGCGTTTCGAGA
>JADFNQ010000014.1 GCA_022563285.1 Chloroflexota bacterium
TGCGGACGATTATGGTGACCTTGGGGACGGTGGCCTCAGAGTAGGCGTAGCTCAGCTTGGCGCCGTGGGTGATGATGCCGCCGTACTCCTGTCGGGTGCCGGGCAGATAGCCCGGGACGTCGGCCAGGGTGACGATGGGGATGTTGAAGGCGTCGCAGAAGCGGACGAAGCGGGCGCCCTTGCGGGAGGAGTCCGCGTCCAGGACGCCGGCGAGCATCGCGGGGTTATTGGCCACGATCCCCACCGTCCTCCCGCCCATGCGGGCGAAGCCGACGACGATGTTGCCGGCCCAGAAGGGGTGAACCTCCAGGAAGTCCCCGTCGTCGGCGATGGAGCTGATGACCTGGTGGGTGTCGTACGGTCTTGAGGGGTCGTCGGGGACGATAGAGGCGAGCTCATCGCAGCTCCGTGCCGGGTCGTCCGCCGACTCGATGAAGGGCGGGTCTTCCATGTTGTTGGCAGGCAGGAAGGAGATCAGGCGCCGCACCTCAGCCAGGCAGTCCTCATCCCCTTCGATGGCGAAGTGGGCGACACCGCTCTTTGAGGAGTGGACCTGGGCTCCGCCCAGCTCCTCGTGCGTCACCTCCTCCTGGGTGACGGCCCGGATGACGTCTGGGCCGGTGATGTACATCTGGGAGGTGCCAGCGGTCATGAAGACGAAATCAGTGATGGCGGGGGAGTAGACGGCGCCGCCGGCGGCGGGGCCCATGATGACGGAGATCTGGGGAATCACGCCCGAAGCCAGCGTGTTGCGAAGGAAGATATCGCCGTAGCCCTTGAGTGAGGCCACACCCCCCTGGATACGGGCCCCGCCGCCATCGTTGAGGCCGATAAAGGGGGCGCCGTTGCTCATCGCCAGGTCCATCACCTTGCATATCTTCTCGGAGACGGCCTCGGAGAGGGAGCCGCCGAAGACCGTGAAGTCCTGGGAGAAGACGTATACCAGGCGACCGTCTATCTTGCCGTGGCCGGTGACCACGGCGTCGCCGTAGTATTTCTGCTTGTCCAGCCCGAACTCGACGGTGCGATCGGTGATCAGGGAGTCCAGCTCCTCGAAGGTGCCGTCGTCCAGGAGGATGTTCAGGCGCTCGCGGGCGGTGAGCTTGCCGCGCTTGTGCTGGGCCTCGATTCGCTCCTTGCCGCCGCCCGCCTGGGCGAGCTCCTTGAGGCGTTGTAGTTCGCTGGACTTCTCGTTGATGGCCATCGTGGGGGCTATAGGTGAAGCGCTGCGCTATAGCAATCGTCTATCGCGCGACCGATGTTAGCACACGGCCTTCCCGTTCGCAACTTGGGCTACTGGGGTACCTTCAGCTCCTGGCCTATGAACAGGCTCGTGGGGTCATCGATGCTGTTTAGCTCCAGCAGGTCGTCTACGTCCACGCCGCACTTCTCGGCGATGCTGAACGGGACGTCGCCCGCCACGACGATGTAAACGTCGCCGCAATCCTCGGTTGCGATGGGCGTGCTCGCACCGTCCCCACTGGCGTCGTCCTCCTCGCCGTTGCCCTCGCTGATGGGGGTCAGGACACCGGGCTCCAGGATGATCGGCTCCGGCGGCTGCGCCCAGGGGGTTGCCGTAGGCACGGAGCGGGGGTCGGTCAGGCGGGCGGGGGCGAACTCATCATCGCCGTCACCGTCGCAGGCGGCCACCAGCAGCAGACCGAAGGTCAGCGCCAGCAGGGGGACGAGAATCGTGCGGGATGTCATGGTTGACGGGCGCATGGTACAGCAGTGGTGGGGCAGGGGCAAGCGGGGTCAGCGGCTGCTGAGCATCGCCTCTATCATCGCCAGTGCCGCGTCGGCGATCTCCGCCATACGAGTGGGCTGGACGTTTTGCGGGTGGTCTTCCGCCGTGTGGTAGCTAGGGTCATCGGCGACGGTCACGAAGAAGCTGTGGAAGAAGATCGCCGGGATACCCGCGTCGATAAAGCTGAAGTGGTCGCTGCCTGACAGCGACGAGCTCTCAACCACGTGGTCCAGGCCGCGCTCCTCTACCTCCGCAACGGCGACATCGGTGAGGCTCTGGGAGCCAGCCAGCAGCCACTGGCTGCCTACCCCCACCATGTCGAAGTTGAGCATCCCCTCCAGCGTGTTGCTTTCTGCCGAGGTCAGGGATTCCACAAAGCTCATACTGCCGATGAGGCCTATCTCCTCCGCGCCGAACAGCGCGAAGCACACGTCATCGAACTCTCCGTCGGCGGCGAGGACGCGGGCTATCTCCACCACGGTGGCGGTGCCGGAGGCGTTGTCGTTGGCGCCGGGGCCCGCCGGCACCGAGTCGTAGTGGCCTCCGGCTACCAGCTGGCATTCCCCCTCCGGTGGCCGCGCGACCACGTTCTGAGAGTCGTTGGGACCCACCTGGGTACGCACCTCCAGGCGGACGGAGACCGGCCCGGACTGCACCATCGCCAGCAGCGCCTCGCCGTCCTCCTGGGAGATGCTCAGGGCTGGGATCGCCGAAGGCTCGGAGAGGTTCCCGGTGAACAGGCCGGGCCTGTCGTTATAGATGATAGCCGCCGTGGCGCCCGCGGCGGCCGCGTTGGCCACCTTATCCGTGAAGAACAGCGTCCCCCGCTGGATCAGGGCGATCTTGCCGGCGCTGTCCGCCGGGAAGTCATCGGGGCGGCCGATGCCGGCGTCCACGAGCTGACCCTCCACGGCCCCGTTCGCGCTGGGGTCGAACGGGTGGACCGCCGGCGCCATCGCCTCCGGCGAGAGCACGTCCAGGCGGCTACCGGCGTCCGCGAACAGATCGAAGGAGAACGGCTGCAGCTCGACTTCGTAGCCGAACCCTTGAAGCTGGTCGCGCAGGTAGCGGGCGGCCTGGCGCTCCGCCGCCGACCCCGCGGGCCGGGAGCCGATGTCCGTGAGGGCCTCCACGTGAGCGAAGGCGCGGGCGGGGTCGAACTTCGCATCACCGAGGCTGGAGCTGCCGTTCGCTGGCGGCGGGGATGTGGGGACCGAGGTGGGGGTGCGAGCGGGGTTAATGGCAGGCGGAGGGGAAGGTGTTACGGTAGGCGCTGGGGCCGGCGACCCGCCGCTGCAGGCGGCGAGGACGAGAGCCGCGGCGAAGGCGGCCGCTGCGAGCAGTCTCAAGACAAGCGGTCTAACGACGTGAGCGCCAGCGCTTCCACCAGGGCTCTGAGCCCCCCGGCCTGTCCAGGTCCATCGCCTGGCCGCGCCACATCTTCTGCGGCCGGCGAGAGGCGGACTGACGGCGCAGGGAGAAGATAAACGCGCCGATGAACAGGGCGATGCCGGCGCCAAAGATAAGCTTGACCAAGGAGCCGCTGCCCAGAGCGTCGCCGAATACCCAGGCGATGACGATGAGGGCGATACCCAGCAGCAGTACCTGGCCTATGCTCATCTGCGGCTTGGGGATGCTGGCCAGCGCCTCTCCGGCGCCGCCCAAGATGTTGGCCAGACGGCGCCGAATGCGGCTCCTCAGCGATCGCTTGGGTGGGAACCGCTCGATCTTAGCGAGGACATCTTCGATGTCGCGTTCAAGCTTGCTGGACATAAAGTAGTCTCGTCGCAGGAGGTGGGGCGGTGCTTGCTTTCATTCTACCCTCCCGCGCCCGCCCTGGGAAGGCTGTCGGAGGCCGTTCGGCGGCCGCTCTTGTTACTCGGCCCCAGGTTGGCAATAATAGACCCACTCCACAGCCGGGAGACGTATGGAATGGCGAGAAGAGTACAAGCGCAGGCTGACCTCGGCGGGGGTCGCGGTCAAGGCCGTCAGTGGCGGCGGCCTGGTGGTCATACCCATCGACGGCCCGCGGCTGCTGCCCCAGGCGCTGGTCCGCCACCGCCAGCGGGCCCGGGAGCTGATCGCCGTCGACCATCCCGACTTCCGCGCCGAACTGAGGCGGGAGGCGGAGAGGCTGCTGGGGTAGGTCTGGCTGAGATGCGCATCAGGCCTCGCAACCTGTTCGAACGCCCGCAGGCGCGGATCCTGGATGAGAGTCCCGCTCACGGCGGGACGCGCTCGCTGCTCCTCCGGGTCGACGGGATGGTGTGCGATATCTGAGCGGGCCGCGTGCAGCGTGCCCTGGAGGGGCTCCATGGCGTCGACCGGGCGGAGGTCGATCTGGCGTCCGGCGAGGCGAAGGTGGACGTCAGCGGCGAGGTGAGCGCTGAGGAGTTGGTGGAGGCCGTGCAGGGGAAAGTGATCCTGTCCTGGGCCAGGGGCGTCCTGGCCCGCGCTAGGCGGGGGGTTCGATGAAGATCGGAGCACATGTCGGGGCCAGCGGTGGCGTCGACAAGGCGATCGACCGCGCTGAGGCGATGGGTGCGGAGACGATCCAGATATTCAGCGGCGCTCCTCAGGCCTGGCGGCGCAAACAGTACCGGCCGGAGGAGGTGGAGGCGTACAAGGCGCGGGCGGTGGAGACCGGCATCGGGCCCGCGTTCCTCCACGGCGTCTACCTGGTGAACCTGGCGACGGACAACCCGGATAACCTTGCGAAGTCCCTGGACGCCCTGGTGCACGATATGAACGTCTGTCACTTACTTGAACTGAAAGGCGTGATCTTCCACCTCGGCAGCCACCGCGGCGCCGGCTACGACCAGGTGTTCCCTCAGGTCGTGGAGTCCGTCCGCAGCGTTGTGGGGGCGACGCCCGATGACACCTGGCTCATCCTGGAGAACAGCGCCGGCATGGGCGGCGCCATCGGCTCCAACTTCGCGGAGCTGGGACGTATCATCGGCGAGGCCGGGAGCCCGCGGGTGAAGGTGTGTCTGGACACGCAGCACGCCTTCGCCGCCGGCTACGACCTGAAGACGAAGGGCGGGCTGGAGGCTGCCGTATCGGAGTTCGATGCCGAGGTGGGTCTGGACCGGCTCGTGGCCGTCCACGCCAACGACTCCAAGTGCCCGCTGGCCGGAGGGGTGGACCGCCACGAGAACATCGGCGAAGGGCAGATCGGGCTGGACGGCTTCCAGAACCTGATGTCGCACACAGCGTTCCGGGACATCCCCTTCCTGATCGAGGTGCCGGGCTTCGACAAAGAGGGGCCTGACCGGCGCAACGTCGAAATCCTGAAGTCACTGCGGGAGAAGGCGGGGCTCTCCTAGCCCGGCGCACCGGGTGACGTTCGCCGCTGGTCGCGGTGCCGGTGCATCCTTCACGCCTCATTCACGTACCCGGCGCCATATTGTCCGCGTGCGGTCGTATATTGGGCAGTTCGGGGTCTCCGGATGGGCTTGGCCACTGATGGCGTTGGGAGGAGGTGGCGGTACGGATGACGAAACGTGCGCCGGGAGGGCGCGACGCCGAGCAGAAGCGGGCGGCGGATGAACTGCGGCGGCTGACGGCGCGCCTTCTAGAGGTGCAGGAGGAGGACCGCCGGCAGGTGGCCTACGACATTCACGATGGCCTGGGCCAGATGCTAACTGCCGCCTCTATGCACCTGGAGGTGTTCTCGGGCCGCCGTGCGGAAGCGGCCAGTGACGAGGAGTTTGCCAAAGCCAAGCGCTGCCTGCGAGACGCCGTGGTGGAGATGCGGCGTCTGGTATCCGAGCTGGGGCCCCTTCTCCTGGAGGACGTGGGGCTGGTGGAAGCCAGCAGGCGCCTCCTGAGCGATCTGGCGCAGCGGGCGAACTGGGATACTGAATTCGAGGGAGAAGCGAACGGCGACCGCCTAGACCACATGGCGGAGACCGCCCTGTACCGGATAGTGCAGGAGGCGCTGGCCAACGTTGCCAAACATGCGCACACGGAGAAAGTGAGGATCGCTTTCAAGCGGGCGGAGAGCACGCTCAAGCTCGAGATCAGGGACTGGGGCCGGGGCTTCGAGCCGAACGCCATGCCGGACAGGCCGGGGCTGGGCCTCCACGTCGGTCTGCTGGGCATGCGGGAGCGGGCGGCCCTCATTGGCGGGGAGCTATCGATCGAGAGTTCGCGTGGGAAGGGGACCAGGGTAGTCGTTACCGTACCGGTGGCGCCGGCTGCAGCGCCGGTGATAGGCCAGAGGAAGGCGGAGGTGGTCAAGATGGCGGAACCGAGGAAGGGCCGTGAGTCCGACCGGCAAGGGATATCGGTGCTGATTGCGGACGATCACCCAATGGTGCGCGAGGGGCTGCGCAGCATGCTGGACGCCGATGAGATCGAGGTCATCGGCGAGGCGGCCACCGGCGCCGAGGCCGTGGAGCGGGTGCAGCAGCTCAACCCAGACGTGGTCTTGATGGACGTCCGGATGCCGGACATGGACGGGCTGGCCGCTACCGAGGTCGTCAAGCAGGGGTTCCCGGACACCAGTGTGATCGTCATCACCAGCTACGAGAGCAAGGACTACTTGCGCCGGGCAATCGAGGCGGGGGCTGCAGGCTATCTCCTTAAGGGGATGTCGCGGGGTAGCCTGATAGAGGCGATCCGCTTGGTCAGGGGCGGTGGTTCCTTGATCGACGCGCGGCTTCTCAGTGAGCTGCTAAGGGAAATGGGAGTGGAGGGAAGCCGCTTCCAGGGCATGGAGGGGGCGCTGGAGGCGCTCACCCCCCGCGAGCAGGAGGTGCTCCAGCTCCTGGTGCGTGGCTTGACCAACAAGGAGATCGCGGCGGAGATGCACTATAGCGTGGGCACGGTGAAGAACGTCGTCCAGCGGGTCATCGAGAAGCTGGGCGTATCGGACCGGACGCAGGCTGCGGTCTACGCCGTGCGAGCGGGGGTAAGCCCGCCGCCTTAGTCCCGCGTTCGCCACCCGGCACCGCCGGCTGGCGAACCGGCGCTGGCCACATGGCGCCCCAACGCATCCGTTGGGGCGCCTCTCCTTGTCCGGTAGACACCATCGGGTCCTCGCCTAACGGATGGCTCCCGCTGGCCACTTCGCACTAACGAGGCGGCGCATCGCCGCCCCAAACTGGAGCCATGGAGAGGTCAATACGGGAGGGGAGGAGTTGAGCGATGGACGGGGAGGAAGCGATGGCTCTGACCGATAGCGCGGTTCGCACGGGCGCCAGGCGCAACACTCAGGGTGGGTATGAACAGGCATTCGTGGAGGCTTACCAGCGCTACTATACAAAGGTGTTCGCGTACATCTACAGCCGGGTTGGCAACGTGGAGATCACGAAAGACCTCGCGGCGGAGGTGTTCGAGAAAGCCTACATAAAGGGGCACGCCGTGAGGGAGGCCGCCGCCTACATGACATGGCTATTCATGATCGCGAAGAACGTGGTGATCGGCCACTATCGCCGGCACAAGCGGGAGATAAGGGGGCTGGACCGGATGAGGGAATCTCTCTGGATCTCGGAGCCCTCGTCGGACCCAGAGGACGATACGCTTCAAAGTGAGGCGGCCTCCAGCCTGCTGCGACACCTCAGGCGGCTATCGCAGCGCGATCAGGAACTCATTGCCCTCAAGTTCGAAGGTGAGCTGAGCTACGCCGAGATCAGCGCCGTCCTCGGACTGTCCGAGGTGAATGTGCGGGTCTCCATCTTCCGTGCTCTCAAGCGGCTACGACGCATGATGGAAGAGGAGGCACTCTAATGCGGCGGCCAAGCTTGCCTGAGGGGAAGTGGTCTGTATTAAGCGGCAGGCGGCGAAGGGGCTGCTCTCAGTCGTCACTGCGGCGGCGTCTGGCCGCGGCGCGCCTGGGGGCGATCAAGAAGAGCGCCGCCCGAACAGTCCCCCCTTCTTCTTGACCTTCATGCCCAGGAACTGCGCAACACCGGAGAGGAACGCCTTGGGTTCCTCGATAAAGGGGTAGTGGCCGCTGTTCTCGATCACCAGCAGACTACCGCTGGGCAGCCCGTCCGCCACCTCTCGGGCCCGCTCCGTGGTCACGCTGCGGTCCTCATCGCCGGCGATCACCAGGGTGGGAACCTGGACCTCGCCCAGCCGCGGCCGCAGGTCGAAACCCTCCAGGCTGTCCCAGACGGCCTGAGTCTCCGGCCCGAACCGCACCGAATTCAGACCCAGCTCTGACACCCGGGCCGGGTTGTGGAAGTAGATCGGGGCCAGGAGCTCCAGACTTCTCCGCATCACGTAGTCAGACGGCTCGCTGTCTTTGAGCGAGTCCAGCTCAGAGAGCGCCTCCCGCCCCAGGCGGTCGGGAAGCGCGGCCTCCACGTCCTCGATGTAGTGGTGGCTGGCGGGGGCGCAGACCAGGATGAGGTGGCTGAGGAGTTCGGGATGGTCGAGGGCGAACTGCAGGGCGACTATGCCGCCGAAGCTGTGCCCCATAAGGGCGAACGGCCCTACCTCCAGCACCTTCGACACCTCAGCTACGTCCGCGACAAACCTGTCGATGTGGTAAGGGTCGGCTCCCTGAGGCGTGGCTGAACGGCCTGTGCCCCGGTGGTCAAAGCAGATCAGGTGCAGCTGCTGGGCCAGGGGACTCAGGTGGGACGCGATAACGCTGTGATCCAGGCCCGGCCCGCCGTGATGGACGATAAGCGGGAGGCCTTCCCCTTCCTCCGTACAGTGCAGGTCTACGTTGACCAGGAGTAAAGTACGAGCGTTGACCATGACCTATCCGATCCCCTTGTGTGAACGGAGCTCCTTCGCACTAGGATGGGTGCTCCAAGAGCGCATCTCATAAGATAGACGCTCAAGGCTCACCAACCGCTACGCCTGCGCCGCCACGGATATCCTAAGAAAGACAACGCACGGGCGCGGCGGTAAGTTAGACGGAGTTTTGGTATGCCCTGTCAGGCCACAGGTAGGCTGAGGGCGTACATGTCCGCCAGTGTATCGATGAACGCCTGCACAGTGCGAGGGCGTTTGCGGTGTCGCTTGTAGATGAGGGAGATCGGCCGCGTTAGCGGCGGCGCGTCTACGATCTGTATCCTGACCAGCAACCCCGTCTCCAGCTCGCGCTCGATGGTGACCAGGGGAACCAGGGCTATCCCCAGCCCCTCCTCCACCATCCGCTTGGTCGCCTCCAGGGAGTCCAGCTCCATCGCCACATTGGGAACAACTCCCGCCTGGCGGAAGAAGCCGTGGATCAGACCGAAATAGGAGGAGCCACGGTCGAACAGCACTATCGGCTCGCTTGCGACGTCCTCCACGGTTGTGGTGGCGCTGGCCGTGAAGGCGTGGTCCGGGTTGACTGTGAGCACGATCTCGTCCTCGTACAGGTGCACGGTCTCCACTTCTGGGTGTGAGAGAGAGCGCACCAGCCCCACCTGCACCTCGTCCGCCTGCAGCATCGCCAGCACCTGTTCGGAGCGGCCGGTGCGGATAGAGACGTCAACGCCGCTGTAGCGGCTGCGGAAGGCGTGAAGGATACGGGGGAGGACGTAGGTGCTGATGGTGAGAGCGGAGCCAACGTAGAGATGGCCGGCGTCAACGTTGCGTACCTCGTCGATAGTGTCCCGTCCCTCGGCTAGAGTCTGGAGGATGCGCTGGGCGTAGGGGCGGAAGACGAGGCCGGCGTCCGTCAGGCGCACCCCGCGGCCACCGCGCTCAAACAGCTCCTCGCCCACCTCTCGCTCAAGGGACTGTATGCGTGCGGTTATGGACGGCTGGGTCAGCTGCAGCACCTCCGCCGCGCGGCTGAAGCTGTTGTGTGCGGACACTTGGACGAAGGCTTCTATTTGACCGAAGTCCATGAAGTGCGCTCCGGGATGGAGTTATCGACAGCTCCTATAGGTACGTACAAAAAACTCTAACGGATTATATCACGAGATGCAAGTTGCTAGGCGAACGTCCTAGTGACGCTCGCTGGTGGGGCGGAAGGCGCCGCTGACTTCGTGGGTTTGGAACCACTCTCTGTTCCTGGCGATGTAGCCCTTCCACTCCTCCGGCGTATCATCCTCGAAGAAGATCGCGTTCACCGGGCAGACCGTCTCGCAGGCGGCGCAGTCGATGCAGGTGTCAGGGTCGATGTAGTACTGCTCGGCATCTTTGCTGCTGTGTATGCAGTCGACGGGACAGACGTCGACGCAGCTCTCGTCCTTGGTGCCGATGCAGGGTTCAGTGATGATGTACGCCATTGGTCTGCGACCCGCCCAGGTGGGCGCTTCGGTTATTCTAGTCGCTGCTCACTTATCCAATCAAGGCCGGGCCGCGACTGGCGGCCTAGTCCAGCGACAGCGCCGGCGGTGGTGTGGGAGATGTCCGCCTAGTCATGATTCTCGTAGCTGCAGACCTTTAGGTCTGCCGTGTAGGGCAGGGCTGAAGCCCTGCAGCTACGCTAGAATAGCGGCCCCCGCCGAATCACGAAGCGACACCTAGTCCAGCGACAGCGCTGACGGGCGCGCCGGGCGGACTCCCGGCTTGCTGACGACGACATCGCCGCGGACGCGGGCCTGGCAGGCCAGGCGCAGGCGGCCGTCGCGGAGGACGCGTTCCCCCAGCTCCGCGCTCAGCGTCTTGCGCTCGGAGCGGCCGCGTTCGTCCAGGTTCTCGGCCCCCTCTTCGACGGCGCAGGCGCAGGAGGTGCAGATGCCCTCGCCGCCGCAGGTCGTGGGCCAGTAGAGGCCGTGGGCCCAGGCGGCCTCCATGATGGTGGCCCCCTCCTGGGCGTCGATGGTGCGGTTCAGGGGCTGGATAGTGATTTTAGGCACGTTTCCGCTTTCACAACTGAGTTTAGCATGCGGTGCCTGTCATCGTCTGACAGCGGATACTCTGCCGCCACCGGGCGACCTTCAGGTCGCCCCTACGCTGGGATGCGGTCGTGGGCCCCTCACCCCTCCCCTCGCTTGCGGGCCGCACTCCCGTTTCGCGTATACTGAGTGCGGCCCGTATCCCGCCAGAGGCGGGCAGGCCCGCGCGCAGCAGCAGGAGGCGAAACTAGGCATGAAGGACCTGCCCATCGGCGCCAGCAGCGAGATGACGATCAAGACCACGCCTGAGATGGGCGTGGCCCACCTCCCCGTCCCCATGTACTCCACCCCCGCCATGGTCGCCCACTTCGAGGGGCTGTGCCTGCAGCTGCTGCAGAAGCACCTGGACTCCGGCGAGACCTCCGTCGGCTACCGGGTCGACATAAAGCACATGGCGCCTACGCCCATCGGTATGGACGTCACGGTGAAGGGGAAGGTGAAGGAGGTGGACGGGCGCAAGGTCGTATTCGAGGTGGAGGCGTACAACCAGAGCGGCGCCAAGATCGGCGAGGGGATCCACGAGCGGCGGGTCATCGATATGAGCCGCTTCACCGGAGGGGGCGCGTAGCTTCGATGCCGCCCCGCCTGGACACGCTGGCCAACGGCCACCAGCTCCCGTCCCTCGCCTTCGAGCTGTCGCCCGAGTGGGCGCGAGAGTACGTCGCCGCCGTGGAGGACGGGGCGATCGGCGCGCTGGACGGGGAGTTCGTCCCGCCGATGGCGGTCGTAGCTCTGGGGTCGCGCGCCCTGTTCGAGGGCGCCGCGCTGCCGCCCGGCGCCGTCCACCTGGGGCAGGAGATCGAGTTCGTCCGCCCCGTGCGCCGGGGAGAGCGCCTCACCGCCTCCGCCCGCGTGGTCAGCCGCGGCGAACGACAGGGTTGGGTGCTTATGGGCATCGAGATGAACGTCGAGGACCAGGGCGGTCTGCCGGTCATGACCGGCCGGGCCACGCTCACGATGCCGGCGGGCGGGGAGCGGGAGGCCTGAGATGACCCTGGATGTCGGGACCGAGCTCACGCCAGTGGTGAAGGAGCTTACTCAGGAGAAGATCAACCGCTACGCCCGGGCCGGCGGCGACGGCAACCCGCTGCACACCGACCCGGAGTTCGCCGCCCGCACTCAGTTCGGGGGCACCATCGCCCACGGGCTGCTCGTCCTCGCCTACCTGTCGGAGATGATGACCGCCGCCTTCGGCCAGGCCTGGCTCTCCGGCGGCCGGCTGAAGGTCCGCTTCAAGGCCCCGGCCCGACCCGGCGACACCGTGTCCGCCGTCGGTCGCGTCGTCCGCGCCGAGGGTGGCCGCACGGTGTGCGCGGTGGAGTGCCGCAACCAGCGGGACGAGCTGCTGATCAGCGGCGAGGCTGCCTGCCCGGCCAGGGAGGTGGCGGCGTGACCCGGGCCGTCGTTACCGGCCTCGGCTGCATGACGCCCATCGGTCAGGACGTCGGCGAGTTCTGGGATAACCTCACCTCCGGCCGCTCCGGCGTCCGCCGTATCAGCCTGTTCGACCCCAGCGGCCTGGACTGCCAGATCGCCGCCGAGGTGAAGGACTGGGACCCGAGGCGCCACATGGACGCCAGGGCGGCGCGCCGGGCGGCCCGCTTCTCCCAGTTCGCCATCGCCGCCGCCCGCCAGGCCGTCGAGGACTCCGGCGTCAGCATCGATGACACGAATCGGGACGACATCGCTGTGGTGATGAACACCGGCGGCGGCGGCGTGGACGTTATCGCGGACAGCCAGGACATCATGCGCGAGAAGGGGCCGGCCCGTGTCGGCCCGATGACCGTCCCGGCGATGGCCCCCAACATGGCCTCCTGTCAGGTGGCGATTCAGCTCGGCATCCGCGGGCCGACCATCACCTCCGTGGCCGCCTGCGCCGCCGGCATCTTCGCCTTCGTCGAGGCGAAGCGGCTGATCGACCTGGGCGAGACCGATGTGGTCGTCACCGGCGGCACCGAGGCGAACATCATCCCCGTGTCGGTGGCCGCCATGGCCAATATGCGCGCCCTCTCCACTCGCAACGATGAGCCGGAGAAGGCCTGCCGCCCCTTTGACCTCGACCGCGACGGTTTCGTCTACGGAGAGGGTGCCGCGGCCGCAGTCGTGGAGAGCCTGGAGCACGCGCAGCGTCGCG